>CAKSUE010000080.1 GCA_934501135.1 uncultured Eubacteriales bacterium
GGTCTTTTTGATCTTACCAGTATTTGAATAAGAACTAACATAAAAAATATTCCGGCAAGTATAAGCCAAATAGACCATTCTGGCATTTAAAAGTCTTCCTCCTTTATATGCATTTAGGCTCGAAAGGTGGAGCGTATAAGTTATCATTTTTTGCTTTTCTCATAAGGTACCGGTACTTAGCATAAAGGCCTTCTCTTTGGTGTATACAGGCATCAATTAAGTCACTGTCATTTTCAGCTTGGAACCATCTTTCTGTGCAGGATATTTGTCTGCATACATCTTTGATTTCATTAATTAATTCTTGACTATTATCATTTGGCCTTTCATAAGTAGATGTGGTTCGTTTAATAATTTTTAAAACACTTTCCATATTAACAACATTCCTTTCTCGGAGATAGTAATTCATAGCAGCATTATAACTTGAGTTGGATTACAATCTCTTTGCCTAGTATAATCCTATGCTAGTATGTTGGACAATTATTACAGAGTTTATACAAAAAATAACAAACCATGAATTAATTGGGTAATATAAGGTTCAATAATATTAACTTGATAAAAAAATTAGTATCCATTCAGGATACTAATCTTAATCTTTTTTATTGTATTCTGCAGGTTTAAAATCTATTGAACCAGTTGGAACATAAGCTGAAACGACCTCTATTTTAATGTTGTCTCCAATAGATAATTTTATATCACTTAATTCATCTTTATGAGATGTAATACCGTCAAATACAAATTTACATTCAGGGAAATATTCAAGGCTTAGAAAACCTTCAATATTGTTTTCAAGCTCTACAAATACTCCTCTTGGAACAACACCTGAAATTACTCCATCATAAACTTCTCCAATGTGACTTTGCATATATTCAGCCATATAGCATTTTTCGGTATCGCGCTCAGCTGACATTGCTCTTATTTCACATGCTGATGATGTTTTTGAAACATCAATTACATAGTCACTATAAAATTTCTTAATTTTATCAATATCTGTTCCCTTAATCAATTCTGATAATATTCTGTGGACAGCAGTATCGGGATACCTTCTAATAGGGGAGGTAAAGTGACAATAATCTTCTAATGCTAAACCGAAATGTCCAATAGGATTTTGTGAATATCGTGCTTTAGACATAGTCCTAAGTATTTGATGAGATATAATTCTATATGCTGCAGTGTCCTTTGCTTCATTTAATAAGTTTTCAAAATCACTGGGTTTAATTCCATCACGGATTCTTCTGCTGTTAAATCCTAAAGCACCACAAAGATTAGATAAAGTTCTTAGTTTTTCAGGGTCAGGAGTTTCATGAACACGATACACAAAAGGAATAAAAGAACTTTTAGCATAAAGGGCTGCTGATTGATTTGCCATAATCATAAATTGTTCTATCATATTTTCTGCTATATCTTGTTGCCTTTTGTAAATATTAACACAAACTCCATTATCATCGAGCTCAAATCTAGATTCAGAACTTTCAAGATCAATAATCCCTCTTTGTTTAGATTTTTTTATTAATATATCCGATAAAACTTTAGCTTCATTTATAGATTCCATTACAACACTATATTTATTTAATATATCTTTAGATGCTTGATTATTTAAAATATCATTTATTTCAGAGTATACGCCTCTTACTTTGGAATTTATAATAGATTTCTCAAATTTATATGATATTAGATTTCCATTAGAATCTATATCCATAATACACGAAAAAGTCAATTTATCTTCGTTTGCATTAAGTGAACATATTCCATTAGATAGCTCTTCTGGAAGCATGGGAATTACCCTGTCTGCAAAGTATACAGATGTTCCTCTGAGCATAGCTTCTTTGTCAATATAACCATTTGGTTTAACATAATTAGATACATCTGCAATATGAACACCAAGTTGCCACCCCTTTTCTGTGGCTTTTATTGATATTGCATCATCAAGATCTTTAGCATCTGCTCCGTCTATAGTAAAGATTAATTCATTTCTCAAATCAGTTCTGCTGTTAATATCTTCCTGGGTTATTGGTTGTTTGGATACTCTTTTTGCTTCTAAAATAACTTTTTTAGGAAAGATAGATGGTATACCATTTGCATCAATTATTGCGTCAGCACATATTTGGGCACTTGTTGCCTTACCGTATATTTTTAAAACCCTGGCTCTGGGCTGCGGTTTTCGTGGTGTACATGAAATAATGGCCTGAACTTTATCATTATTTCTTGCGCCTAAAGTGGCTCCTTTAGTTATTGGTATATTATATCTAAAGTTAGTATCGGGAATTAATTCACACCCGGTATGTGTTCTGGTAATTGTACCAGTAATAACCCTTGAACCTTTGGTGATTATTCTTTCCACTTCTCCAATAGGTCCTTTATGTGTTTCCTTAATATTAGTGAGCATTACAGTGTCTCCAACTATAGATAGCTTTAATTTTTCACTAAAAATAAAAATATCTTTCGAGTCTTCAACTGTTCTAGCAAAAGCAAATCCTTTTGATTGTGATATAATTTTTGCGGGGACAAGTCCGCAATTCTTTGATGATGCTATTTTCTTTTTCTTTGTAATGATTAATTTTCCCTCATTTCTTAATTCTTCAATACATTTAATAAATGTATTGACGTCTTTTCCAGATATTTTTTGAAATATAAAATCTGGAGTTAACGAAGCAGTTGTTGAATTGATTATTTTTAAAATATTATTTTTCATTTGTTCGTTCATAATAAAAACATCCCTTAAAAATATAGTTTTATTAGTATTGACATAAAAACATAAAAACCCCACGTTTTTTTACGTGGGGTTTGGTAACAATAAACTATGAGAACATTCCAAAATGGATAACAGCAAGTACTATATTGGCTGCAATTACGAGCAAAAAGAAACCAATTGCAATAATTTTAGTCCAACGTTCTAAAAAAGAATCGATAGATCTTGCCTTATTTTTAGAAAGAAATGTATCTGCACCTCCGCCTATTGCGCCAAGACTTTGCTGATGTCCTTCTTGCAAAAGAACAACTGCTATAATTGCTATTGAAAAGATTATAAGAACAATACCTAGTATTATTTCAACAGAACTCAATTCAGAACACCTCCGTATTAGTTAATACTAATGATAACACTTTTTTATAAATTTTGCAAGGTTAAGTTTAGTTTTATAAGTAATATTTTTATTTTGTTAGTTGAGTTTATAGGCTTTTTATGGTATATTAATTAGCAAATAGTACCCCTATTTTTTGAAGGTGCAGTTTAAATGAAAGGTGGTTAAAATGACATATGAGAATTTCAGGAAATTTTAAAAGCGCGGATAATAAAAGTAACATAAATTACTATGTTTATACTCCAGATACAATTAAAGAAAAGGACCCAGATGCTATTTTACAAATTTCTCACGGTATGTGTGAATATTTTGAGAGATATAAAGAATTGTGTGAATTTCTGAATCTCAATAATATAGTTGTTTGCGGAAATGACCACCTAGGGCATGGAGACAGTGAAGAGCTGGGGTTCTTTGCTCATGAAAACGGATTTAATTTTCTAAGTGATGATCTTTATACTCTTAATAGGCTTATGAAAAAGACATACCCAGAAATACCTTATATACTTATGGGACATAGTATGGGATCATTTATTGCAAGACATTATACAGAAAAATATCCAAACTCTATTGATGCATGTATTTACATGGGGTCAGGAGGATCAGTACCTATTTCTAAATTAGGTATTGCGCTTGTAAAAATGATGATTAAAATAAAGGGTGAAAAGTACAGAAGCGAACATTTTTATGATCTGATTTTTGGAAAGTATGATAGCAGAATAGATAACCCTAAAAGCAAATATGCATGGCTTACAAGGGATGAAAGTGTAGTTGAAGAGTATGAAAAAGATTCTAAAACGCACTTTGTTTTTACGTTAAGTGGCTTCAAGGATTTAATTACACTTTTGGATATAGTTAATAGGAAAAAGTGGTTTGATATGTTCCCTAAGAAGTTACCGGTTCTATTGATCAGCGGAACAGAAGACCCAGTAGGGAATTACGGTAAGGGTGTTTTACAGGTATATAATCGTCTAATTGCTTCTGGTTGCGAGAATGTAGAATTGAAATTAATTGAAGGAGCGCGACATGAAGTAATAAATGAATTTGGAAAGGAAGATACTTACAATTATTTAAAAGACTTTATATTGAATGTTGTGAAAAAGAAAAACCGCATTTGAATTAAACAATTGCGGTACATATACTATAAAATATTAGTTATTTATTAATCTTTTTAGGCTATCGGAAATTAGATTTTTATCTTGTGTTAAAATAGCAAGCATAGTGCTATACAAAATTTCAGGGTCTTTATGGAAATTATCTTTTACCATATTTGCCTGCATAATATCAGGAACATAAAGACTTAGGGACATTAGGTTAAAATTTCCGCCAGATATATTGCAGTTTACAAGGTATCCCAAATCATTTTTTTCTATTGTAACAGTATTTTCTTTTTGTATTTTAGCTTTTGCAAGGGTATTTAAAGCTGCTTTTAATGCTTTTTCTCTTACAGATATTGGAAGAGATATATCAAGTTGTTTTGAAATCATTTTGCCTTCTTCAGTAACAGTATAGAGTTTATCATTTTTATTTTCAATGTAAATTAATCCTTTTGCAACTAAATCAGAAAAGGCATCACTTGCTTCAAAATAATTTGCTAAGTCATTATCTTTTAATATTGAGATAATATCATCTTTCGACAGACTATTATCTATTCCTGAAAGAACATAGCATATAAGAAGCTTAATATCGTTTTTATCTGTAAGACCTCCAGGTGCAACTCCTACGGTGAATTCATCCAATAATATTACCTCCTAAATTTATAATGATATATAATATTATAACACAGTATTTTATTTAAGTATATATTGTTATATTACTTGGTTATTAAAGTTTATATTTATAAATGGAAGGAAATATGAAGAGTGAAAAAGATATTATTAATTTTATTAGCTTTAGTATTTGTACTTTCGGTAACAGTTCCAGCATTTGCAAATAGTGAG
>CAKSUE010000081.1 GCA_934501135.1 uncultured Eubacteriales bacterium
CAGATGTACCGATTGATGTAGATATTAATTTATTTGTTCCTAAAGAGTGCGACAAAGAAAAAACGCGAAATCTTATGGCTAAGCTTGAATTTTTCTCTTTAATAGATAAAATGGGCCTTAGAAACGAAAACAAAGAAATGAATGGAACTCAAAGTAACACAAAGTATAAAGTTATAAGAGAAAATATAAGTTTAGAAAATTTGTATAAAAATATTAGCAAAAGCAAAAAGGTAAGATTTTTAGCTGAAACAGATGAATTTAAAAAAGTTATATTGATAGCGATTATTACAGATAGTATAATTTATGTTGTGAGTAATGCCCAAGATGGATTCAATAAATTTGTTAAAAAATTATTTGAAGATCGGAATATTGAAAAACAAACCCATGATATAAAATCACTTATATCTGCATTAGATATTATGAATGTTAATTATAAAAATATAGGATTCGATACTATGCTTGCAGCATATCTTTTAAATCCATCAGCATCCGACTATTCTTTAGATAGGCTTTGTAATGAGTATGGGGCATCTAAGGCGAGTTTTGATGGTGAAAAAAATGAAAGTTTATTAATTAATGTTTCTATACTTGATGATATTATAGATAAACTTGAAGAAAGTATTGAAAAAAATGGTCAGCAAGAATTATTGCGCAAAGTAGAAATACCATTATCGGGTCTTCTTGCCAAAATGGAAAATATAGGTTTTGGTGTGGATGCTGAGGGTATTAAAAAGTATGGCGATATGCTGAATAAGAAAATTTGCGAAATGCAAAAACAAATTTACGACTATGTTGGATATGAATTTAACATTAATTCGCCAAAACAGTTAGGATCTGCTTTGTTTGAAGGATTAGGTCTCCCGGCAGGAAAAAAGACTAAAAGCGGATATTCAACTAATGCGGAGGTCCTTGAGGGCATTAGATATGCACATCCAGTGGTAGATGCTATACTTGAGTATAGGACTTTGGCAAAATTGAAATCTACTTATTGTGATGGTATGCTTAAGGTTATAGAAGACGATGGAAGAATTCACTCTAAGTTTAATCAGGTAGAAACTAGAACAGGAAGAATAAGCTCAACTGAACCTAATCTTCAAAATATACCTGTTAAAACAGATATAGGTCGTGAACTTAGAAGATTTTTTAAGGCTAAAGAGGGCCACGTATTAGTTGATGCAGATTATTCACAAATTGAATTAAGGGTATTGGCTCATGTTGCAGATGATAAGAATATGATAGAAGCTTTTAAGAATAATGAAGATATTCATGCTATAACGGCGTCTCAGGTTTTTCATATTCCTTCGGAAATGCTTACTCCTCTTATGAGAAGCCGTGCTAAGGCTGTAAATTTTGGGATAGTTTATGGAATAAGTGCATTTTCATTATCTAAAGATATTGGTGTTACGGTAAAAGAAGCCAAGAAATATATCGACAATTATTTGTCACATTATTCAGGTGTTGATAAATATATGAAAGAGATAGTTGAAAAGGCTGAAGAAAATGGATATGTTGAGACAATGTTTAAAAGGAGGAGATATTTGCCAGAGCTTACATCTTCTAATTTTAATCTTAGATCATTCGGAAAAAGAGTAGCTATGAATATGCCAATACAAGGCGCTGCCGCAGATATTATTAAGATCGCTATGATTAAGGTTGAAAATAGGCTTATAGAGGAAAATTTAAAGGCTAGGTTAATTTTACAAGTACATGATGAACTGATAGTTGAAGCTCCTGAAAATGAAGCTGAAAAAGTTGCTAATATTTTAAGGGATGAGATGGAATCTGCAGTTGATTTAAAGGTACCGCTAATAGCGGAGGCATCAGTAGGAAAAACTTGGTACGAAGCAAAGGTATGAGGTGAGATGTAGTGAAAAGAATTTTATTTATTTGTACAGGTAATACATGTAGAAGCCCAATGGCAGAAGGAATATTTAGAAAAATAACAGAGCCAGAAAAATATATTATCGAAAGTGCTGGAATTATGTCATTAGGTGGTGAAAGTGCTTGCAAGGATGCAATTACAGCTTGCAAGGAATTAGATATTGATATTAGCAATCATAGATCAAAATCTTTATCTAAAGTGGAAAATTTAAAAGATGTGGATTTATTTGTTGTTATGTCTAATAGCCACGCGGATATTCTTGAAAGATTAAATATTCCTAAAAGTAAAATAATAGTTTTAGGCGATGGCATACCAGATCCATATTTAAGAGGACTTGATGAATATAGAAAAACACGCGATAAAATCAAAAATGAACTTTTAAATTTGTATAGTAAAATAAGAGATGATCTAATTGATAGTTAGAATGGATAGCTCCCATATAGGAGATGTAGCAAATATTGAAAAGGTCTGTTTTCTATCTCCGTGGTCCTATAAAAGTATAGAAGAACAGTTAAAAAATTCAAACGCTTATTATGTTGTTTACATATCTGAGCAAATGGTAGTTGGGTATGCTGGTATGTATTATGTTTGTTCAGAGGGATACATTAATAATATAGCAGTTTTACCGGAGTTTAGGGGAATAGGAATAGCAAAAAAACTTTTATGTAACCTTATAAATTATTCAAATTTAAATAAGCTTGAATTTTTATCTTTAGAGGTTAGAGTATCTAATAAAGTTGCAATAAGTTTATATCGTTCTAGTGGGTTTGAAGATATAGGAAAAAGACGTTCGTTTTATTCAAATCCAAAAGAGGACGCTTTAATTATGACTCGATTTTTTAATAATAAAAAAGTGGACATATAGAGACTAAACTTGTTGATATGGATATCTGGTAAAAAAAGAAAATACATAAAGTAGTAATTTGAAAATTTAAAATATAATTTTATATAGGGGGATAAATGAGAATACTAGCAATAGAAAGCTCTTGCGATGAGACAGCTGCTGCAGTGGTAGAGGATGGAAGAAAAGTTATTTCTTCGGTAATAGCATCTCAAGTTGAAGAGCATAAGATTTATGGAGGCGTTGTACCAGAGATTGCCTCAAGAAGACATGCTGAAGCAATTGTTGGTGTTGTGGATAAAGCTTTAAATGATGCTAATATTAAATTAGATGATGTGGATGCAATAGCAGTTACTCATGCACCGGGATTAATTGGAGCTCTTTTAGTAGGAGTGAATTTTGCTAAGGGATTATCCTTAGCATCGGGTTTACCACTAATTCCAGTTCATCATTTAAGGTCACATATTGCTTCTAATTATATTTCAAACTTAAATTTAAAACCACCGTTTTTATGTCTTGTGGTATCTGGTGGACATAGCCATATAATTGAGGTTAAAGGATATACCGACCTAAAAATTATTGGTAAAACTAGAGACGATGCAGCGGGAGAGGCCTTTGATAAAGCGGCAAGGGCTATGGGTATGTCTTACCCTGGAGGAATACATTTGGATAAGATGGCAGAAGGGGGAGATCCGGATTCTTTTAAGCTTCCTCATCCAAAAGTTAATGGTTCGGAGTATGACTTTAGCTTTTCTGGATTAAAAACAGCTGTTTTGAACCAGATTAATAATGCGAAACAAAAGGGTGAAGAGCTAAACATAGTAAATTTATCTGCATCGTTCAGAAAGGTTCTTGTTGATTGTTTAGTTGAAAATTTTATAAAAGCTGCTAAAAATTTAAATTACGATAAGCTTGTTATTGCAGGTGGGGTATCAGCAAACTCTCATTTAAGAAAAAGGCTTGATGATGAATGTAAAAAATATGGGTGGACTTTATACAAACCGGATCTTTCTCTTTGTGGCGATAATGCTGCAATGGTAGGTTCTCAAGCTTATTATGAATATCTCGAGGGGTCTGTGGCAACACTTGATTTGAATGCTTGTGCGAATATGTCAATTGAATTTTGATGTTTTTATGTTAAAATTTAATAAATTATACATTGAAAAATCTATTGATATATCTTATAATTTTAATTAAACATTTTTGGTTACTTAATAGTAGAAAGGGAAGGTGCAGTTTTAATGACAGAAAATAAGAATGTTCTTGAGTGGATAGAAAAAATGAAGGAGCTTGTAAATCCTGATAATATTGTTTGGATTGATGGCTCAGAGGAACAACTAGAATCTCTGCGCAAAGAAGCATGCTCAACAGGTGAGCTTATTAAGCTTAATCAGGAAAAATTACCTGGTTGCTATCTTCACAGAACGGCTGTAAATGATGTTGCTCGTGTTGAAGATAGAACTTTTATTTGCTCTAAAAAAGAAGAAGACGCTGGACCAACAAATAACTGGTGGGACCCTAAAGAAGCTTATGAAAAATTGTATTCAATAGCTAAAGATAGCTACAAGGGTCGCACAATGTATGTTATCCCTTACTCAATGGGCCCTGTTGGCTCTCCTGTATCTAAAATAGGTATTGAACTTACAGATTCAATATATGTTGTTTTGAATATGGCTATTATGACTCGTGTGGGAAAATCAGTTTTAGAGGCATTAGGAGATAGTAATGACTGGGTTCGTGGATTACATTGTAAATGTGATATTGATCCAGAAAATAGATATATTTGTCATTTCCCCGAAGATTATACAATTATTTCTGTCAATTCTGGTTATGGTGGAAACGTTCTTTTAGGAAAGAAATGCTTTGCGTTAAGAATCGCTTCTTATCTTGGCAAAAAAGAAGGTTGGATGGCTGAGCATATGCTTATTCTTGGAATTGAAAATCCAAAAGGAGAAACTAAATATATTTCAGCTGCATTCCCATCTGCTTGTGGTAAAACCAATCTTGCAATGCTTATTCCTCCTGAAGGATATAGAAAGGATGGATATAAAGTTTGGTGTGTTGGCGATGATATTGCCTGGATGAGAAAGGGTAGAGATGGAAGGCTTTATGCTATAAATCCAGAAAACGGATTCTTTGGTGTTGCTCCTGGAACCAATTCAAAGTCTAATCCAAATGCTTTGGACTCTACAAAAGAAGGAACAATCTTTACAAATGTTGCTCTTAATTTAGATGATGATACTGTTTGGTGGGAAGGGTTAGATAAAAATCCACCAG
>CAKSUE010000082.1 GCA_934501135.1 uncultured Eubacteriales bacterium
GTGTTTATATTCTGTTTTGTAAACTTGCTGCGGTAACTGTATTTTTCATAAGCATTGCTATTGTCATAGGACCAACACCACCGGGAACAGGGGTTATATAAGAAGCTATTTTTTCAACATTATCAAAGTCTACATCTCCACAAAGTTTACTATTTTCATCTTTGTTCATGCCTACATCAATAACGACAGCACCTTTTTTGACCATATCACTTGTAATAAATTTAGCTTTTCCTACAGCAGCAATTAATATATCTGCGTTTTTGCATATTTTTTTTAGATTTTTGGTTTTGCTGTGGCATATTGTAACTGTACCATTTCTATGTAAAAGAAGCATAGCCATAGGTTTACCTACTATATTGCTTCTGCCAACTATTACACAATGTTTACCTTCAATTTCTATATTTTGTGAGTCTAATAACTCTATAATACCTGCAGGGGTGCAGGGAAGTAGGATGTAATCACCAATCATAATTTTGCCAACGTTTTTTTCATGGAAAGCATCAACATCTTTAAGAGGATCAATAGCCTCTATTACAGCCTTTTCATCTATATGTTTAGGAAGAGGTAGCTGTACTAATATTCCGTTAATACTGTCATCATTATTCAAGTTTGAGATTAGCTCAATAAGTTCGGATTGAGAAGTTGTTTCAGGTAAAGCATATTCCTTAGAGTGAATAGATACCTCAGCACATGCCTTTTTCTTGTTGTTAACATATATTCTTGACGCCTGATTATCTCCAACTATTATAACCGCTAGTCCAATTATTACACCGTTTTTACGTAATTTATTAACCTCTTCAGCAACATCAATTTTAACTTTCTGAGCTACAGCTTTCCCATTAATAATTTTTGCCATATGTTACCTCCAATTAAAGATCTTCTTTGTAGTATGAAAATTTTTATTTTTAAAAATTACTAAAAATATTATAGATATAATTACGCTTACAACAGCCAAGATCTGAGAAACTCTTAGATTAACATACGGTATCATTAGGCTATCAGTTCTTAACCCTTCAACCAAAAATCTTTCAGTTCCATACCAAACAATATAAAGTAAAAAGATTTGGCCATTATATTTTCTAAATTTGCGACTAAATATGTCTAGTAAAATAAATCCTAATAAACACCAGAGAGATTCATACAAAAAACATGGGTGAACAGGATTATTTGTTTCAAGAAGAGTATTTTCACTAACCATACCCCAAGGTAAGCTGGTTTCAGTTCCAAATGCCTCTTGATTCATAAAGTTTCCCCATCTGCCAATGCATTGTCCTATTAAAAACCCAAGTGCGGCTAAATCAAGAGAAGAGGGAATATTAATTTTTTTAATTTTTGCAACAGTGAGGCCACCTGCTAGCCCTCCTATAATACCACCATATATAGCAAGGCCACCTTCGTGAATTTGCAATATAGATAATGGATCATTTATATAAGTATCTCCAGGATAAAAAATTACATAGTATAACCTTGCTCCAATTATGCCGGTTATAAGACCAACAATTATTGTGTCAATAAGTTTGTCTGAGTTAATTTCAAATCTTTTAGAGTTAAACATCACATAACAAAACGCTAAGGTAAACCCTACTGCTATTATAATTCCATACCAATAAATGCTAAAATTCCCTATAGAGAATGCAACGGGATCTATGGTAAGCTCAATTCCAAGGCCCGGAAAGGACACATGATACATTTATTTATCCTCCTTAGAGATAGGAGAAACAACAGATAAAGAACAATTTTCAGTGTTAAGCTGTTCAGAGAGCCTTTCATTTACATCTTCTATAGTACACTCGGAAATTGCATCAATATATTCAAAAAGCTCTCTGTTAGAAAAAGCGAATCCTACTAACGCATTAGCAATATTTCTTGTGCTGTTAAGTGTAGACAAAACTTTTCCGTACACAGCACGTTTAGCGAGGTTAAATGACTTTTCGTCTATTTTATTATGATGCAGCTTATCTATTTCTTCTTTTATTATTTTAGCTGCTAAATCAGGATCTTTTGATTCTCCAGCAAATATAATTGCAGAATACCCTGGCCCTTCAAAGTACTCATTACCAAAAGAGGCATTTATTAAATTATTGTTAAGCAATTTGTTGTATAAAGGTGCTGATTTGCTTGATAAAATTTCTAATATAATATCAGTTTGAGCAATCTTTTTAACATCTAATCTTGTATTATTAGCTGATTCTTTAAATCCTAGCTGGAATAAAGGGACTGAAATTTCGAATTTTTGTTCCACACGTTTTTTAACAACAGACTCAGGTTCTTGTGGAAAAATATTTTCTACACTGCATGGCTTTTTATTTACAATCAAAGATTCAATTAAATTAAGAGTTTTTTCAACGTCAACATCTCCACATATACAAACTGTCATATTGTTAGGAGTATAAAAAGTATTATAACATTTATATAATTTTTCTGCAGTTATTTCAGATATAGATTCAACTGTACCAGCTATGTCAATTTTAACCGGATGGTTATGGTACATAGCCTGAAGTAGATTAAACATAACCTTCCATTCTGGATCATCATCATACATCCTAATTTCTTGGCCAATAATGCCCTGTTCTTTTTGGACAGTCTTTTCTGTAAAATAAGGATCATTTACAAATCCTAATAGGATTTTGAGAGACTCTTCAAAGTTTTGTGTACACGAAAATAAATAGCATGTTTTATCAAACGATGTATAAGCATTTGCACAAGCACCTGTTTTTGCATATTTTGCGAACGCATCACCATCTTCACTTTCGAATAATTTATGCTCTAAGTAATGTGCAATACCTGCAGGAACTTGAGTATTTTCCTTATCGTCCTGCACTTTAAATGTTGTATTAATAGATCCATAACTTGTTCCATATATAGCATAAATAGAACTATATCCCTTTTTTTCATATATATAAATGTTTAGTCCAGATTCATGTTCGGCTTTTATATATTTGTCGCCAATCCGGTTGCTTCTTATTTCTGTTATTTTCATAAATTCAGGCCTCCTGATTCTATTATTTAGTTTCTAGTATATAGACTGTATCTAATGTAACTTTATTAGCGGCTTCAATGATATCATTTTTTGAAACGTTATTAACTTTTTCAGCCTGTTGTTCGGGTGTACTTATTTCACTGTCAAATGTTTGTGAGATATAAAAACTTTCTAGGTTTGTAAGGCTGTCTGATAAACTTCTAAATGTATTTTCAACAGATAATTTTGTTGATGTTATTTCAGACTCATCAAATTCTCCATTCTTGATTGATTTAAGTTGATTTAATATTTCGTTTTTAGCTTTATCAATATTCTTTTTTTCTACTCCGCATTCAACCAATATAATTCCTTTAATTATGTCATATCTTGCAGCACAGTAATAACAAAGACTCATTTTTTCTCTAACATTTAAAAATAGTTTAGAATGTGGTGTACCTCCGAATAGAGCGGTCATAATTCTCATATTTGTTACATCATCATCTGGTGCAGCAATACCTGCTCTAAATCCCATTACTAATTTGCATTGAGAAACTTCCATTTTATCTATATATTCATTTATATTTTTGGAGGTTCTTATTATTTCAGTTTCACATTCTTTGTTAAAGTTTCTGTCTAACTTAGAGATTTCTTCCTCGAAAATCTTAAGGGCATCATTATAATTTGAGTTACCAATCATTATAAATTCAATTTGAGATGTTTTAATAGCATTATCCCATGTTTTAAAGATATCAGTATTGTTTAGATCTCTAACCTGTTTTTTAGTTCCGTAACGATTTATGCCGTATTTTTCATGTGAACACATTAATTGTTCACATCTTAATTTAGAATAGATTCGTTTGTCATTGAATTCTGATTCAATAAGCTCAATTAATTGTCTTTTTTCCTGGTTAAAATCATCGTCATTAAATTTATTATTAACTAAGTTGGGCCTGAAGAGGATAGAACACAATAATTTAGTTAATTCTTTAGATACACTTTTATTATCTAGTGAGTATTTATCATCTATTCCTGTGATAGATATAGTCAAAGCCTGAAAGTCCCCAAGTTTATTAACAGAGGTATTTATTGTAGCACCGTATAATTCTGATAGTTTTTCGTTTAATTTTATAAAGTTAGGGTAATCCTTGCAAGATCTACTTAATATGAAAGGCAGAATAGCATTTTTTGAAGCGGTTTTACTGTCTAACGGTAGAAACATAGTTGCTGATATTTTGCTAGTTTTAAAGCGGCTATCATGAATGCAGGTGAAATTAACACCATCACATATGACCTTTTTTTCAAGATTAATCATTATGTTCAACTCCTAGAAAAAATTTTCATATAAATATTTATATTATATCATATAGTCATACCTTATAAAAGAATAGTCTTAACTGTTGTTAAGTTAATTATATGTTAAATTTATATTTTTATAAATAAAAACCCATATTCAAGGGAATATGAGTTTTTTATTTTCTTTCTCTTAATTTTTTAAAAAATATTGATAATACTTCGGCGCACTCTTGCTCTAAAATTCCACCGGTAACTTGTGGCTTATGGTTAAATGGATAGTCAAATAGATTAATAACAGAACCACAAGCACCTGCTTTTTTATCGTATGCACCAAATATAACCCGTTTAATTCTTGAATTTATAATTGCTCCGGTACACATTGGGCAAGGCTCTAAGCTAACGTACATTTCACAATCACATAATCGCCAACCACCCAATATCTTGCATGCATTGTTTATAGCATCTAGTTCTGCATGATATAAAGCGTTTTTACCAAATTCACGACCATTAAATCCATTTGATATAACCTCTCCAGCTCTAACAATTACTGCGCCTACAGGAACTTCACCTTTAAGTCCAGACAACCTTGCGTTATCAAGAGCAAGCTTCATAAAATATTCGTCTGATCTCATGATATAGAAGAAAGTAAAGTTTCTAAAGCAATAAATATTAGTGAGATTATCATAATTGATCCAGAAGCACAAGAATTGATTTTTTGTTTTAGATTC
>CAKSUE010000083.1 GCA_934501135.1 uncultured Eubacteriales bacterium
TTTACTGATAGTGATGTATGCGAGTTAGGTGTTACATTTATGGCATCTGGAAGAAAGTTTTCTTATGATTTTAAGTACGACGCAGAAAAAGAAGAATATATATATGAGTCATTTTCGGAGATATTTAAAGATCAGTACAACAACGAAAAGGGAGTTTGTTGGTTGAAAAAAGATACTGTTAGTGAAGTATACGAGTGTATTGATGAATCTGTTCAGACTATGATTTCTGTTGTATCGAAAAATAATTTGTTATGCTATGTGGTAGATACAAGTAAATTCGAACATATCAACGAGATGAAGCAGATTCTTGTCGGATTTGCAGAAAAAATTGATATCATCAATATGAATAACATACCTATGCAGCACACGATTGAACTTATGAAGAATAAGAATCAGTTACAGCAAAAGGTTGTTGAGTTCATAAAAAATGCTGATTTATATATGGATAATTTTGAATATGTGGATATGGATAAGATACAGCTGAAAACTGGTGAAGGTGACGAAAAGCCAGATGAGAAAGTGCTTGATATTCCGGAGAACATTATGGATCAAATCAGATTGGTATCCACTTATAAGGGAGTCCATGTGCCAAGTATGATGTTTGACTCCACAGGAACAAAGAAGATTGCAGCTATTGCTAGCTATGTAATTGAAGCACTTGAACAGGGCAGAATTTTAGTCGTGGATGAGCTGGACAGCAGTATTCATTTTAAGCTCACCAGAGCGATTGTTGCCATGTTTAATAATGAATTAAATACAAGTGCACAGATGATATTTACGGTACATGATATTAACCTTATGGATTGCAAGAGAATGTTCCGCAAGGAGCAGATTTGGTTTGTTCACAAGGATGAAGAAGGTGTATATGTATATTCTCTTGCTGATTTTACTGCACAGCAGGGAGTACGAGATACGACAGATGTTATGGAAAAATATAGGAAAGGTGCACTTGGCGCTTTACCAGATCCAGAGTTGATTAACTCATTGCTTAGTATTAAAAGTGGTGTAAAGGGGGATGATGCCGATGACAAATAAGCTCCCTAAGTTTTTGGATAACCATAAAATCTGTATTATCTGTGAAGGTAATGAGGAATATGAGTATCTAAATCGATTAAAAAATTTAAAAGTATGGAACGAGCAATATGATATTTCATTGGTAAATGCCGGTGGAAATGGTAATATCCCGGCAAGGTATCAGGACCGATATCAAAATGGAGCAGATGAACTTGTGCTTGTGTTCTGTGATACGGAAAAGAAACCACATGAGCAGTATGAGGATATAAAGCGTAAAATCAATGAGTTTCATGGTGTGGATAGTGCAGCGAAGGAAGTGATTATATTTGGTAATCCATGTACGATGCAGATTATATCTAAACATTGGACCGATGAAAATCTGAAATCTCCGGCAAAACCAGTGAATGCTCCTTTGATAAAGGAATATACCGGAGTAGAGAATTACAAAGGAAGAGCAGACCAGATTCGGAAAGTTATGGAACATGTTACTGCGGAGAATTACAAAGATATGAGTCAACGAGTGAGAAAACTGGATTCGGATGATTCTGTTACTGGTAGCAGTAATTTTGGAAAGTTCATAAAGCTGTTTGAGAGTGATGACAGTGGTTGGATGGAGGAGATTAATGGAATATTAGAAATGTAGATTTTATGGTTGGAGGATAAAGAATGTACAATATACAAATTCATAATTGCAACAACATTAAAGATGGAACAATAAGAATTGAACCGAATGGTAGCTTGATGTAACAGATGCAAATGATTTAGATGAGATTCCAAGGAAGTATTGCACGGATAAGAGTGGTGAAGACAGATATGATTATATAAATAATGTTAAAAATTACATTGAGTTTTTGTTTTAAGATTGGGATTTTTTGGATTTGGAAATTATTTATTCAATATATAAGAATAACCCGGAGTTATTAGAAAGTTTTTTATACATAGATGTTGAAAATTATCTTGAACTTATGCCGAATGATATAGTAAAAGAATATCAAGCAATGAAAGAGAGGAGAAAAAGTAGTATGGGAAGCAACATGACATTTAATATAACAGGAGGACAGATTAATATTGCAAAAGATAATGGAAATGTTAATGCAATACAGAATAATGGAATTGGTAATAATGAGTTGGATGCTATTATAGGAGAAATAAAAAATAATTTGTCTGAATTAAAAAAAGAAGATGCAGAAGAAATTATGGATATTGTTGATATGGCAAGGGAAGAATTGGCAAAACCGCAGCCTAAAGTAAGTAGACTGAGAAATTGCATAGCATTAATTGCTCCAATGATGACAATTGCAAATGGTATTCCAACTTTGTCAAGTAACTTACAAAAATTTGGGGAATTTATTATGAATTATATTAAGTAGGAGTGAATGAATATGCGAAAGGACAGTCAAATATTTTTAAAAAAGATACTGGATTATAGAAATAGTACAGGTAAAAATAATTTTGAACTGAATTATAAATATTTTGATGATATACCAAGTGTTGAAACAGCAATTTATGATATACTTGATGATTTGGTAAGTAATAATTGTTTAACAAGCAAAAGTCAGGTAATTGATTTGGAAGGAAACATTTCGATAAATTTAACCTTGGATGGAATTACATATTTTAATGATGAAAAAGAAAAAAATTCGGCCGTTATATTTAATGTATCAGGTGGGCAGATAAATATAGCAAAAGAAAATGCAAAAATTGATGTAATTATGAATAATATAGAATCAGCAAAAGACCAAAAGGGAAAAGACGTGTTAGTTAACAATGTTTATCAAGGTAATGAGCAGAAAAGAAGAACAGGTAAGAAAGTATTCATTTCATATTCGTGGGTTCCAGAAAGCAATAAAGAATGGGTAAGAAAGTTGGAAGAAAAATTAGAACAGGATGGAGTGGAGGTTGTTATAGATTATAAGGATTTAAGATTAGGACATGATAAGTATGCTTTTATGGAAAGAATTGTAGCAGATGAAACAATAGACAAAGTTTTGCTTATTTGCAATGAATCATATAAATATAAGGCAGATAGCCGAAGTGGGGGTGTTGGAGAGGAATCGGCAATTATAACATCACAAGTGTATGGTAATGTGAGACAAGAGAAGTTTATTCCAATTGTTAATGAATATGATGAGAATGGAATGCCATATCTTCCAAATTATTTAGCAGCAAGAATGTATGCAGATTTGACAGACTTTAATGCAGGATATGAGGAATTGTTGAGTAATATTCTGGGAGAAGATAAGAAAGATGAAAATCAAAAATAGATTTAAGAAACACAATGGATATAGATGAATTTGACTCACCAAATCCCTTTTTTGATTATAGGGTTGGAAAAGGATTTCCGGGATTAAGGGGAGTGAAGGAATTTAATAATCCTAAAGAATGTGTTGATAGATTGGAAATATTATTGCGGAATCCGCTAAATAGAAATAAAAAGAATATGACAGACCCAATATGGTGGTTGAGAGGGAGTAGTAACAATGAGATTTCATCTTTCGAAAGATTGGATAGTGAAAGGTTTTTGGTGGATGGAAAGCAGCTGAAGGTAAAGAAAATAGTTGTATATTCATCTTTGGCATATTATAAGAAATTTGTGTATGTTGAGACAAGTCCGGAAGAAGCTACAGGGTTGTACGAATAGATGGCTCAGGAACAAATAGACTATTGGGTGGAGCAGATAGGAAGTTATTATGAAGAATATGCAATTTTTAATGGTCATTTAATAACAAGAGCTGAATATGATGATGGTGCGGCTGTTATAGATGGTAAGGTAATAGATATTGAAAATCAAGCATGTATTCGTACACGATATTTGACACCATATAATTTTATCATTTGTGCAAAATGGAATCCATTAAATGAAGCAAAACATGATAGTGATGTTCAAAAAATTTTATATGGAATCTTAAAGGGGACACATACTATATATGATTTAGTGGATTACACTGAAAAGTTATCCAGACATAAAATGGATTCATGATAAGGCAAAAGCATAAGCTTATAAAATGTTGTTTTAATTATATTGATATAGGAAAATTACTAATGGAGGAAATGCCTTGGAAGAAAATAGAGATGACGGTTCAAAGACTATAATACAGCTCATTATTTCTGGAGGACAAGTTAATATAAGTACTGATAATGGAGAAGTTAATGCCAATCAAAACAATGAACCTAAAATTATCGAAAAGCAAGTAATAATTGATAATGAATCTCAGAATTATACTCGGAATAGAAATCGAAAGAGTGGAGAGACGGATAATGGTACAGTACTATTGGGAGGATTAGTGTTAATTTTTGCAGTTGGAGTATATGTGCAATATCGTTGGCAGATTTTATTGGGGTTTATCGTTATATCTTTGCTGATAGAATTATTAACATGCACGATATATTATAAAGGGAAAAAGAATGGAATTTCGTATGATAAGAATTTACAACAAATAGGAATTTTTAATATGGTATCTGTTTGGGTAATACCAATATTAATATGTATTATTAATAGTCCGATTTACAATAGTCAAATTAATTTTGATTATTTGAAACAACAGATAATAATTAATGGTCCGATTCAAACATACTTTACTAATCCTTCAGGACAGTATGCGATGTTTCAGATGGTTGGTTTGCTTTTTACGGGAGTATTTCTTTTATATATAGTTTGGTCAGATTTATATATTATTGCTGTTCTCAATGTAGCAATGGAAAAGAAAGGAAAAAGATTTTGGAAACGATTATTAAAGTGGACATGTGGAAAATCAAAAGAAGGTAGTAAACATATAAAAATGGGACTTTTTTGGATTGCTATAAGTGTCATAATGACAACTGGAATAGTGTCATATATTTTATCTTTAATACAACAGAACAGTCGAATTTGCTGACTTGAAAAAGTAAATTCCAGTGCAAGAGTAAATTCCATCGTGATTTAAATTTTGCTGGTTTAACAAGAAAT
>CAKSUE010000084.1 GCA_934501135.1 uncultured Eubacteriales bacterium
CCCCAATGCTGTCGCCGAATCTCCAGAGGCATTAGCAAAATATCCAATTGCAATCGAGTTATTTCCTGGGGGTATCAAAGAGAAGCTAACTTTTTTTGTCCTGTCCATATCCTCAGCAATTGCTGTTTGTATATTTTTCCCTTCAGTCATATATACGGTTGAGACTTCAGTACTCTTATTGCCAGTGCCAACATAAATATCTCCAGCGCGAGTAAGAGTGTTTTTATCTTCGCATCTATTCCTAAATTCTTTGAATGTAGTATTATTACTAATCACAGACATTTTCTCTCACCCCTCTACCCATTAAAAGGTTAATTTTATTTAATATCTTTTCCATTATAGTCATTTCGTTCCCCCTCCTAACGGGTTATTTTCTGTATATGTTCCGTCGGGATTGAGTTTTGCAAAGAAATTTGCAAGTTCATCCTCGTCGGAATTATCATTGTATATTTTAATCATTTTACCGTCAGTCCATTTTACAATTTGCAAAAGAACGGAATCGGGCCAGCCGCGCCTTTTAAGTTCACTAACAAAACTATGCCTTAATGCATGACAATAGAGGTTTTCTTCCCCTATTACCTCGCCAATCTTTTGGCACCAATGCGTAAAATTCTGCGCCTTTGCGGGATAATATTCGTTGCGCCCTCTACTAATAACAAAAAGATCGTCACATTCAATGCCGAGTTCCTTCCTCTTTTCGAGCCACAAATTCAAATATTTATCGAAGGTCGTTTTAAAAACATATCTCGGAATTTGCTTACCTTTCATGCCAGGTCCCTTTGTTCTAATTTTTGGCGTTGCATACGCCATTCCGCCGAATACAATGTTTTGCGCGGTTGTAAAATAAGAGACTTTCATTTGTGCCGCTTCAGATTTACGCATTCCCGAAGAGAATAACAATGCCAAAAAACAAGCATATTGGCATTCACCACGAGAGACAAGTTTTTCAACACCTGCAATTATATCTGCTTCTCCGATTACCGTTTTCTCTCTAACGTGATCGAGAACTATTGGTTCGAGAACTTTTACCAAATTCCTAAACGTCGGGTAATCCTCATCAAGAATTCTTTCAATGAAGTTACTAAAAGAACTTAACACGGCTCGAAGAGAAGCGAGTCTACAAGGGCTCCACCCCATCTCTCTTCCCCAGCCAAAAAAGTTTACTAATTCTCTCTTTTTGATATCTACAAAAAATTTATCGTCATTCTCCGCAAGATTCCAACAAAAGAACACCTTTAACTGTGCTTCATATTGTTCACAAGTTTTAGGACTTTTATTGTTTGCCACGCAATAACGAATAAACTCCTTTAACAATTTTTTATTTTTTTCGTTGACTTCCTGCCAATTGCTTGTCAGGTTGTCGTTGTATACCGTTTTTCTCGCCATAGCAAGAAGTCCTCCTTTAAATTATGTTATCTGCCGATCGCACCGTAATAACCATTGATAAGTTCTTTATCTTTATCGGTGAAATCGGAATCGCCGTTTACACGGTCAACCGCATCCTTTTGTGCGTCGTCGAGCACCTTGTTGCCATAGAACGTGTTACCGTCGATTATGTTACCCGATTCATCTTCAGCACCGCTGCCCGCTCCATCGCTCGGTATGCCATCATCACTTTGGTCATTGCTATCCTTAGGCGGATTCTGGTCGCTACTCTTTTCAGAGCCAGGTTGTTTTTTCTGATTCTCGCTGTTTCCGTCCTGATCGGGATTGTAAACACCGTAATCTGCGGCATAGTCGTCAAGACTTATGAACACGGCGGTAACGATAACGTCCCTGCCGTCGGCTACGTCGCAACGAACGTTGTTCTTGTAACCGTCGTTCCATCTTAAGAAGATGTAACCCTCGTCGGGAGTGGCAACCACGTAAGCACCCGCTTCGCCCTGAGCCACGCGCTGTGCGGTAGAACCCGAAAGCGAACCGCCCTCGGTCGCCGAATATTTCAATGTGTATCTTTGCGGAGCGCCTGCCGCAACCTCGCTGCCGAAAGGCAAAACGCCTTCAGCCGCAAGTGCCGAAACGGTGGTAAAACCTGCGCCGAGCGGCAATGCGACGGCAAGACAAATAAGCAAAGCGGTAGATAAAACCAACGAAATACGTTTTTCGTTTACTTTAGCCAAAGCGGACATAGCGTCCTCTCTCTGGCGACGAGCAATATACGAGTCATCACCCTTAAGGCTTTCCATCGTAATCATTCTCTCTTCGAGTCCCAGCTCGTCTACAGCCGAAGCGACTTCGCGTTCGGTCTTTTTGTACTTGCAAAAATAGAAAAGCGGGAACGCTGCAAGAACAACGACCACGAATGTTACGGCATATGCCCATACCGCTTTGAAAGCGAAGTACCAGCCCACACCCGCGAATACCGCAAGTGCAAACAATGCAACAATCAACGAAGCAACCAAAGATTTTTTAATCGCCCCGCGTTTGAGTCTTTGAACAAATCGTTCTATTTCGGAAATTTTTCTCATCATAGTTCCCTCCTTTTTAGATTTTGTCAGAGTATTAATTCCCTTATTTTTATTCTAAATATGTTTCTTTGTTAACTTTCACCAAATCCATTATCTTTTTTAGATACTCGATACAGGCAGCGGGGGCCCGCCCGCGCTTCATATCTTTCAAAAGTTCTCTCGGTATATGCTCACCAGATAAAAGTTCATAAGCAAAATAAAGATGATAATGCCATTTCTCATAAGTATATTCTTTTAATAAGCTGTTCACTAATGGCTCTTGTTTTAAAAGAGCAGAGATTGCCGCCCTTTTAGATATTTCAACTCCATTATTAAACAATTCATCAATTTCTTCTTTATATAAAGGATTTTCATATACTAATTCATTTCTATTTGCCTTATAAAAATGTAAAGCAATAGGGTTAACATAGGGGTCTATTTCGGGATTAGTATAGTCTGTAACACTATTTACAAACATAGTACAATGTTCGGGAGTTTTATTTGGTAGCTGAAACATTAGTTGGCAATAATCCATACTCTTTCTATGCTTTGATACAGCTATAAAATCTCTATCTGAATCCTCATCTTCTGTTTCTGTTAAATGAGAACCGCATAACAGAATAAACATTATATCATCTTTGCCTAAAAAATTAACCATTTTATCAATTATTTTTGGCGGCAAGTAGCTTCTGCTTGTCTCATCTATTATCATTTAAACATCTCCTTTAATTGCTCCGTATAATCATAAAGCATATTATTATTTTCTAAATATTCTAATGCTTTATTAAAAAATAAAAATTGTTCTTTTTGATCTTCGATACTACACCTTTGTCCTTTATATCTCAATAATTGCTCTTTAGTAGGGATTAATTTATTTGGGCATTTTAAAACATTTAGAGATTGAAAAAAAGGATATAAATCTTTTCTAATATTTTCTTTATTAAAATATAAATCATTTATTATATCTTTGTTTTTATAAACCTCATAAATACCTTGAAGATAAAATAAATTTTTGTTTTTTAATATTTTTTGAACCTGTTCTTCATAGATAGGATTTAGATATATAATATTATTAGTACTAAAATTAACATGCTGTAAAAGCCCGCCAATAAGAAAAATATAATAAGAAAGAAAATCATCATAATTAGCTATAAACCAATCTTTACCTTGAAGATAAAAATGTGTTTTTCTTCCGTTTATAAAATATCTAAGGCGAAATTCTCTATCTGTATTTTTAACATCCTGATCTAATAAAACTGTTAAATCATAATCAGATTTCTCATTTTCTAATCCAGAAGCTCTTGAACCATCGATTTTAATACACATTATTTTATTATCTTTATTTAACTCTTTTATATATGGAAGATTTAAAATAGAGTTAATATATTTATTTTCATTCGTTATACACCAACTCATAGGCATTTCTCGCGTCTAAATCTTCTCCAAAACAAGTTCCATCAGTAGCATACCCAACAGAAATAGCTGTTGTAATTTTCATTTTTTCTAAACAAGTGTTCGCCAATTTAGTTTTTTTGGCTCGCCCTTGATAAGCAATTGGATGTATAATTTTATAAACGTTTGCTTTTAAGGCATCATCTTTTAAAAAATTAAAAATATTTTTATCCATCTCTTCAGGAAGTCTATGAGCAATAGAGAGTGTTATATTAAATGTGTTAATATAAGGATTATTTATAAGAGTATTTTTTACTCTTTCTAAATAATCTGGATGCTGTTGAACGAGCCAGTAATTTACAGACAATTTCATTGTTATGGGTACATTGCCGCCTTTAGAAATTTCATTTAGATCTTTTGCGACATTCTCCATATCTGTTCCATTAGTATCAATAATCAGCTTCTTAATATTAGAATATTGTATTGCACATTTAACAAGGTCTAAAAAGTCTGGGTGGAGAGTCGGTTCCCCACCCGTTAATTGAACCTCTATATCTTCACTATAGCTTGACAATATATTTTGAAAAGTTGATAGCGTCATATAATTACGCCCTCTTGGAGATGCTTCTACACAACAAAAAGGACAGTATTCGTTACAAAGATTTGTAATATTTATAATCAATCTTTTAATCATTTCCGCACTTCGCTCTCCTTCCATCTGAGAACTCATAATAACAATCATCATCATCGTATAATGGTGTTTCTAATGCGTCTCCATGTTCATCTATAACTTGTTTATATAAAGTTACCTGTTGTCCATCTACATATTCTTGAGTATTTTCTCTAAAAATTTTTCCATCGTCAGAAATGGCATACACTTTATATGGAACATTTCTAATCCATATAATAACTCCATCTCCAATGTCAACTTTTGTATATTTTTCAATTTTCATTAAAAATTACCTCCTTACGTAGATGATGTATCTAGTGTTGCACTAGCAGAAGAAAGTATCCAATTTGTAGAAAAATCACTTGAATTTGCGCCAGGTACAAGGGTTCCATCAGTGGATGTTATAGAAGCTGTGGCTTTACCATATAT
>CAKSUE010000085.1 GCA_934501135.1 uncultured Eubacteriales bacterium
GGCTATCATTACGTAATTTTGCCAGCTAAGTGATAAGAAACCAGTTTCATTTATTAAACTTTGGATGGTATGTGAAAATTCATTAAATATTTCCAACAGATTGTCAACCCTTTCTTAGTTTAAAAATTAAAAAGTCTTTATCTTTATTTTAAAAAGGACGGGTGTTATTTATAATCCCTACGGAACTCCAAATAGGCCTATTTGAGTTGGAATGTTTTATGCGTTTAACAGAATGTATTTTTTGATTACAACCATATATAGAATATATAGATGCAGATATAGCTGCAATGATTTCTTTAGGTATAAAATCATCTGCATCATTTTCAATATATTCTGCAGGAGCTGTTTCAATATTTGTATCATAATTATTGGTCTTTTTTATGTTATTTAAACTTTTTTCAAATTTACCAATTACTTTTCCAGATCCTTTTATTATAAAAATTAAGGCAACTAAGGAAAAGAAAACTACTATAAGACCAGACAATAATACGGTTAAGGCCAGGTTCATTCCTTCCATAAATTAATTTCTCCTAACATATTTAATTTTTTAAATTTAAAATGCTATACTTTATTAGTATAACCGATATTTGTAGTGCTTTCAATATTTTTATATTATAACAACGTAATTTTATATAAATATTGATGATTATATATGGCAAAACATAAAAAAGATATTTTCAAATTAATAATTGAGAATATCCTTTAAAAAGTTGATCTATTAAGTTTACCAATTTTATTGTATTTTATTTCTAATTAAAAAAATTAAATTACTCTAACCATCTACCAGTTTCTAAATCAACAAAATCTGATAATCGTATTCTTGCATGAAAATCCTTACCATACTCTCCTAATAAAGTTTGACTATCAAATTTGAACGATATATCTCGAAACTTTGAATATTTTCCTTTTGGAATAAGATGTTTTTCAAAAAAGTAATCCAAAACTCTTTTATGAGCTACTGGATCATCACCATTAATATAAAAGCAGGCTACTCCTTTTATATCATTGCTATATTTTGCTGAATTAACAATCTTACGTTCTACTGCCTCCGAGCACACTCTATCAACAAAGTCCCTGTTGTAAAAAAAGTACATCCATTTTCCTACTTTATCTGGATCATATTCTTCAGTACGATTTTCAGAAATATAATAAACCCAAAACTCATTTTCATATTTTTGAGCAGCATAAACATCTTTGGCACTTACTAAGTTAACAGCAAAAACTAATAAAATAATCAAAAATTTTTTAAATGCTTTCATATAAGTTCCCTCTAAATTTTATTGTACACAATGTATAATTATAGAATAAAACAGACCACTCCTCTATATTTCTATAATCTCTTTCACCCTTCGCCATAAAGGTGTTTTTTAACATACAAAAAGGCTATTATCATTTAATATAATAGCCTCTTATGATTTATTTTATTTAATCATACTTGCGACTTCATCTGCAAAATTATCTTCTCTTTTTTCTAATCCTTCACCCTTTTCAAATCTCTCAAATGCTAATATTTTAATATTACCACCAAGCTCTTTAGCAACTTTATCTGTATATTTAGAAACAGTTAAATCTGAATCTTTTACGAAAATCTGATCAACTAAGCAATTATCTTTATAAAATTTCCCTATCTTACCCATAACGATCTTCTCTGCTATATTAGCTGGTTTGCCTTCATTCATAACTTGCTCTGTGAGAATCTTTTTCTCATGCTCAAGAACATCATCAGGTACGGATTCCTTATCAAGATATAAAGGATTAACAGCTGCAACTTGCATAGCTATATCTTTAGCATATTGTTTAAACTCAGGTTTTTCTGCTATACTACCGTCTGCACCAAATTTTACCATAACACCAATTCTTCCTGATGCATGTATATAAGTAGCTACAACACCCTCGTATCTGCAAAAACGTCTAACTTTGATATTCTCTCCGATAGTTAATATTTTCTCCTGTACAAGGTCTCCAACTGTTATATCATAGCCAACGGCTTTAGTTTGGAGTAACGCTTCAACATCAGCTGGATTATCCTGCATAACTGTATCTGCACATGTTTTTACAAAACTTTGAAAATCCGCATTTTTAGCTACGAAGTCAGTTTCTGCATTAACTTCAATTACAACACCAACATTTGCAGCATCGTTAGTACATGCATAAGCTACACCTTCTGCAGCAATACGTCCTGATTTCTTTGTTGCTGCAGCAAGACCTTTTTCTCTCAAGAAATCTATTGCTGCATCCATATCACCATTTGCTTCGGTAAGAGCCTTTTTACAATCCATCATTCCGCAACCAGTTTTTTCTCTTAATGCTTTAACATCTTTAGCTGTAAATGCCATACTTAAATTCCTCCAATTCGATTTTAATTATATATTATAATTTATAAAATATAAGTAAATAAAACATCTCTGAAAAAAGTACTCGCGCAAAAGCACGAGTACAAAATATAATATCTAATAAAATTACTCTGCTACTTTCTCTTCTTGAACTTCTTCCTCAATTTCTTCAGCATCAGAAGCTGCTGCGCCCATTTGTCCTTCTCTACCCTCAATTATAGCATTAGCTATAGTTTCAGAAATAAGTTTAACTGCTCTTATAGCATCATCATTACCAGGAATAACATAATCTACTTCATCAGGATCACAGTTAGTATCGACTATTGCTACAATCGGAATACCTAATTTCTTTGCTTCAGCAACAGCAATTCTTTCTTTTCTTGGATCAACAATAAATAATGCTCCTGGAAGAGACTTCATTTCCTTAATTCCGCCTAAAAATTTCTCTAATTTTTCGATTTCAAGGTTTAACTTAATTACTTCTTTTTTAGGTAGAAGATCGAAGGTTCCGTCTGCTTCCATACCTCTTAATTGTTTTAAACGATCTATTCTACGGCGTATGGTAGAGAAGTTTGTAAGCATTCCACCAAGCCAACGTGCATTAACATAATAAGCCCCAGCACGTTCTGCCTCTTCTTTTACTGAGTCTTGTGCCTGTTTTTTTGTACCTACGAAAAGAACAGACTTACCCTCTGATGAAATTTCACGAATAAAATCATAAGCATTTTCAATTTTTTTAACGGTTTTTTGTAAATCTATAATATATATACCGTTACGCTCAGTGAAGATGTACTCTGACATTTTAGGATTCCATCTTCTTGTTTGATGTCCAAAATGAACACCAGCTTCTAAAAGTTGTTTCATTGATACTACTGACATTTAAATATCCTCCTTGGTTTTTCCTCCGCTATATCTAATTAACTAGACAACTCTAAAAGCACCAGTCTGTTAAAATACAGCGTGCGTATTGCAATTTTAATTATATCATACCAAACTAATGAAATCAAGCATAAAAAACACTTTATTTAGCAACTATATTCAGTAACTTGCCCGGAATATAAATTTCTTTTAATATTTTGAGGTCTCCTATAGAATCTAAAACAGCCTTTTCTGTTTTAGCAATTTCCTTAATTCTTTCTTCACTCACATCTATTGGAACAACTATTCTAGCTCTAACTTTTCCATTAACTTGTACGGCTATTTCTATTTCTTTATCAACGCATTTGTCTTCATCATATTTAGGCCATTTCTGTTCCCAAACATACCCACCTGTAAAGTTCTGATTTTCCCATGCCTCTTCTGTAACATGTGGAGCAAAAGGATTTAAAAGCATGGTAAATATCTTAAATTCTTTTATAGTTATTAGTCCACTATCATAAATCTCATTTATAAGTGCCATTAAAGAAGCTATAGCTGTATTAAATTTTAAATTTTCAATATCTTCAGATACCTTTTTTATTGTTTTATGAAAAGATGATTCGAGCTGAGGTCTAATATCTTTTTTATCAGATAAAATTGATTGCAAATTCCAGTATCTCTCGATAAACCTTCTGCATCCTTTTATACTAGATGAACTCCACGGTGCCGATTTTTCAAAATCTCCAATAAACATTTCATATAGTCTTAACGTATCTGCGCCATATTCATCTACTATTTCATCAGGATTAACAACGTTTCCTCTAGATTTACTCATCTTTTCCCCGTTTTCTCCCAATATCATTCCATGACTTGTCCTCTTAAAATAAGGTTCTTTAGTTGGAGCAATACCTATATCATATAAAAATTTATACCAAAATCTACTATACAGTAAATGAAGTGTTGTATGTTCCATACCACCATTGTACCAGTCAACAGGAGCCCAATACTCTAAAGCTTCTTTACTTGCTAAAGCTTCATTATTATGAGGGTCCATATATCTTAAAAAGTACCAAGAAGAGCCCGCCCACTGAGGCATTGTATCTGTCTCCCTTTTAGCAGGGCCTCCACACTTTGGACAAATAGTACTTACCCAATCTTTAATATTTGCAAGTGGTGATTCACCATCACCTGTAGGTTCATAAGAATCCACCTGAGGTAATTTTAATGGTAACTGAGATTCATCTATTGCCACCTGACCACATTTTTCGCAATGAACTATTGGAATTGGTTCTCCCCAATAGCGTTGTCTTGAAAATATCCAATCGCGTAATTTATAGTTTACTTTATCTTGACCAAGATTGTTGTCCTTTAGAAAACTAATCATTCGGTCCTTTGCTTCCTCTACATTTAAACCATCAAGGAAATCGGAATTTACCATAATACCTGTTTCACAACTCGTAAATGGTTCTTCCTCAACGTTTCCACCCTTTACAACCTCAATTATAGGAATATTAAATGCTTTTGCAAATTCCCAGTCCCTTGTATCGTGACCTGGAACAGCCATAATTGCTCCTGTACCATAAGACATTAATACATAGTCAGATACAAAAATTGGTATGTTTTTATTGTTAACTGGATTTATAGCCTCTACACCTTTCAGTAAAACACCGGTTTTTTCCTTAGATAATTCAGCCCTTTCTAAATCTGATTTTTTAGAAGACTCCTCTCTATACGAG
>CAKSUE010000086.1 GCA_934501135.1 uncultured Eubacteriales bacterium
CAAAGGTTAATATAGATGGTATTATAAATACTCTGAATGAGTTTGTTAAAGGGGAGATTGAAGATGTGTGTTAGTATTGGAAATGTAAAAGTAGGAGATAAAACAGTTTTAGCACCTATGGCGGGTGTTACAGATAGAGCATATAGAGAAATATGCAAGATGTTTGGAGCAGCCTATGTTGTAAGTGAGATGGTGAGTGCTAAAGGAATTTTGTATAACAATAAAAATACGCTTGATCTTATGACAATCTCAGATAATGAAAGACCATGCGCCATACAGATTTTTGGAAATGATCCCTATTTAATGGCAGAGGCAGCTAAATTTGTTGAAGATAGATTTAAACCGGATATTATAGACATAAATATGGGGTGTCCTGCTCCTAAAATAGTTTCTAATAAGTGCGGATCTGCTATGATGAAAAATCCTAAACTTTGCGGAGAGGTTACAAGGGCTGTTAAAGATGCTGTTAAGGTACCTGTTACTGTTAAAATAAGAAAAGGATGGAATAGTGAAAACGTAAATGCGGTGCAAGTATCTAAAATATGTGAAGAAAATGGCGCAGATGCAGTTACAATTCATGGTAGAACAAGAGATCAGATGTATTCACCGTGTGCAGATTGGGACATTATAAAAACAGTGAAAAATTCATTAAAAATACCTGTAATTGCAAATGGTGATGTAGATTCTTATGCTAAGGCAAAAGAAATTTTAGATATAACTGGTTGCGACCTTGTTATGGTTGGGAGAGGAAGTTTAGGAAACCCGTGGATATTTAATCAAATAAACAATTTTCTTAAGTCGGGGAAGATTCCAGAGTTACCTAGCATTGATGAGAGAGTTGAGGTGATTGAAAATCATGTTAGACTTATGTGCAAGTATAAAGGGGAAAAGCTTGGAATAAAAGAATCACGAAAAATAATAGCATGGTACATTAAGGGAATACACAATGCGGCAAGCCTTAGGAAAAAATCTTTTGAGCTTTGCAGCTTGGAGGAACTTAATAATCTTTTAAATGAAATAAAGGTTTGTAGTACTATTTAAAAACAAAAACGGCAGCATAGCTTTAAACTATGCTGCCATAATTTTTTTATTTGACTATTCGTGGTCAACTTTTGACATATGCTGAATAAGATCAAGAACCTTGTTGCTATAACCCCACTCGTTATCGTACCATGCAACTAATTTTACAAAGTTTTCATTTAACATGATACCTGCTTTTGCATCGAAGATAGATGTTCTTGAATCTGTGTAGAAATCAGAAGAAACAACTGCGTCTTCGGTGTATCCTAGAATGCCTTTCATTTCGTTTTCAGAAGCATCTTTAACAGCCTGACAAATCTCTTCATATGTTGTAGATTTCTCTAAACGACATGTTAAGTCGACAACTGAAACATCAAGTGTAGGAACACGGAATGCCATTCCAGTTAATTTACCCTTAACTTCTGGGATAACTAATGCGCAAGCTTTTGCTGCACCTGTTGAAGAAGGGATTATATTTCCTGCAGCTGCACGGCCACCTCTCCAGTCTTTAGAAGAAGGTGCATCAACTGTTTTTTGTGTGTTGGTTGTTGAATGGACAGTTGTCATAAGGCCTTCAACAATACCGAATTTATCGTTAATAACTTTTGTTAGTGGTGCTAAACAGTTTGTTGTACAAGATGCATTAGATACTACAGTCATATCTTTTGTATACTTTTCTAGGTTAACACCACATACAAAGGTAGGTGTATCTTTATCTTTTGCAGGGGCTGAAATTACAACTTTCTTTGCTCCGCCTTTAATGTGTGCAGAAGCTTTTTCTGTTGTACAGAATACACCTGTAGACTCTACAACATATTCTGCTTCTATTTTTCCCCATGGAATTTCTGCAGGGTCTTTAGAAGCATAAACATTAATTTCTTTGCCGTTAACCACTAATTTACCGTTTTCGGCCTTTACACAACCATCGAACTTACCATGGATTGTATCGTACTTAACCATGTAAACCATATAGTCTAAATCAATGAATGGATCGTTGATTCCAACCACCTCAAAAACTTCTGGTTGTTTAACGGCTGCACGGAAAACTAGTCGTCCTATACGACCAAAACCATTAATACCAATTTTAATTGCCATAAATTATAACCTCCTGAAAATTAATCTATAGATATTTTAAAGCATTTTTCCGTATATTACAATAGTTTGACAAAAATTTAACCGCATTATTCAATTTTTTTTAAATAAAATCTTTATAAAATATAAATTTTATAAAAAAAACAAAAAGGACAAGGATATTTTATCCTTGTCCTTTTTATTAATCTTGATGGTTTCTGTACATATGGTATTCATGTTGATCAGAATCGATATATGAAGGCGAACTTAAAGTTATTAGCAGGGAGATAATATATAACACTAAGAATATATCTACTGCATACATAACGGAGAAATCGAAGATAGAAGTTATGGTAAATATTTTAGGTAAATTATAAAGTAAAAGCATTAAAACGCTTGACATTCCAAAAGCGAATAACTTTTGTATTAATTTTTTATCTTGTATATATGCCATTATTTTAGCTTGTGCGAAGAAGAATAAAATTAAGAATACTGATGAAATTATATCGAACATATCTATTTGTCCACTAACAACGGAGGAATTATATAGGAATAGTATTGTAAGTCTTGCACAAGCCCATATGGTAGGTAATAATGCAAGCAAAGGCATTGAAATAAAAATGTTTTTACCTTTAAAGTGAATATTAGAAATAAATATAAATGCAATACCTGATAAAATTATTGTAATTGCAGAGAAGAATACTTTTATGTCCATATTATAAATAAGATATATAAAATCAAAAATACCGCTTATAATCATGGCAATCCCGGCTAGCAGTGACATGACTCCACAAAAAATATTTTTGGGTAAATTTATGCTAGACAGTACATTTTTTGAAATTAGACACATAATAATTATAGCAAGTACTAAAATTATTGTTACTGTTATAAAAATTGAGGACGAGGTGCTGCTTGATATGTTTCCAATAATAAAGTCGTTTCCGGTTACTGCACTATATACCTTGACAGGAATCAAAAGTATTAGAGACAAAATAAAGACTATCCAACTGTATTTTAGTTTCATAATAAACCTCCATTGTTAATATTAAATATTGAATATAATTCTATATATTTAATATTAAAGCAGGCAAATAATAAAGTCAATATATTTGGAGGAATAAAGAATGAAACATAGGCTTATAATATTTTTTTCGGTTTTTGTTTTAATGGTAATTATCCCTTTTATTGCAATAGGCCCAGAAGAATCTGGAGCATCAGTAATGGCGGATTATAACAAAAATGAAAAAGTAAATATAGAACCGCAGAAAAAAGATAAAACAGAAGAACAGAAAGAAGATAATCGGGAAGGTGGTGAAACAAAAGAACACAGCTTGAAGACGTTTAAACTTTTAGATAAAAGTACTGATACAGTCTTAGAGGTTAAAGACAATGAATTTTTATATGGAGCGGTTGTTTGTGAAATGTCTCCAGCGTTTGAGGTAGAGGCCTTAAAAGCCCAAGCAGTTGCTGCGTATACATATTTTTGTAGAGAAAGAAATGCTTCAAGAGAAAATCCAAAAGAGGAGCTGAAAGGTGCAGACTTTGAAGTGGATACAGAAAATTGGAAGTATTATACTACGAAAGATAAAATGATGTCTAGGTGGGGAAGTAATGTTGATTCATACTATAAAAAAGTAATCGAAGCGGTAGATTCTGTTGCGGGCGAAATTTTAACAACAGAATCCGGTGAGCCTATACTTGCGGCATATCATGCTATTTCAAGTGGGAATACAGAAAGATGTGCTGACGTATTTGGTGGGGATGTTCCATATTTGGAGGCTGTTGCAAGTCCGGGAGATTTATTTGCACCTAATTATCTTACAAAGGCTGAAGTAAATGCAGATGAATTTAAGAATACAATAATTTCAATGAGACAGGATGCTAATTTTGGGGATGATTTGTCTCAATGGATAGGAGAAATAGAAAGGACGAACTCCGGGATGGTAAAGAGAATAAATATTGGAAATGTGGATTTTTCCGGATCGGAAATTCGCAGTGCGTTTTCTTTAAGATCGGCAGATTTTGAAATAAATCTAGATGACGATAAATTTATTTTTACTGTTAGAGGATACGGCCATGGTGTTGGTATGAGCCAATATGGTGCTGAATATATGGCTAAACAAGGAGCATCGTATAGAGAAATTTTAGATTGGTATTATAAAGTTTAAACTTTACTGGAATGTTTAGTAAAAATATATACATAATAATATTAATAATTAGAATGGAGAGATAGCTTTGAAGAAGGTAAACTGGAAGTCATTATTAATAAATATAGCTATACCACTTGCTGTGGGTGGATTAAGTGCATTGTTGACAATGAATTCAATGGATAAATATAAGGAAATAAATAGACCACCTCTTTCTCCGCCTGGATGGATATTTCCTGTAGTATGGACAATTTTATTTATTCTTATGGTAATTGCATCTTATATTATTTATGAAAGAGATTCGAACCTTAAACCAAAGGCTTTGATAGTTTATGATGTACAGCTACTTTTAAATCTTAGCTGGTCAATAGTATTCTTTAATGCCGATCAATACTGGGTTTCTGTTGCAATAATTATTGCCCTAATTATTATGATTATTATAACAATTGCGTTTTTCTCAACTATAAATAAAATGGCAGCGTTATTGTTAGTTCTTTATATACTATGGGTTTTATTTGCAACTTATTTAAATATATATATTGCTATATTAAATTAAGAGAAGAAATGCAAAAAGGAACTTTATTAAATAAAGTTCCTTTTTGTATATAGAAAACCACGCGTTAGACGCGTGGTTCAGTTTAGCTTAAGCGATGAGGAAGGCAAAAAAACTCCC
>CAKSUE010000087.1 GCA_934501135.1 uncultured Eubacteriales bacterium
TTACACGCGAATTGCCTCCAGGTGCTACCTGGCTGCGGAACTAGGATTCGAACCCAGACAAACAGAGTCAGAGTCTGCTGTGCTACCTTTACACAATTCCGCACTAAATTCTCTACCATTATAGTATAGACAAATATATATGTCAATATGTATTTTAAATATAAGTTAAAGTTTGTTAATTGATATATATAGTATCAGCTCATGGAATGTCAATTGACAACAAAAATAAAAGGGCAATATTGACAAAATTTGTGTATATGTTAAAATATAATATATTGTTTCTACTCATAAAGAAATATCTTAACATAAGCTAAATGGAGGGATAATTAATGGATACAGTTTTAAAAGTAGATAATATTGAAAAATTTTATGGTAATAAAGAAAATATAACAAAAGCAATCAATGGAATAAGCTTTGAAGTAGAAAATGGAGAATATATTGGAATAATGGGTTCGTCAGGAAGTGGAAAGACTACTCTTCTTAATTGTATTTCTACAATAGATACTGTTACTAATGGTAATATATATATTAATAATAGAGATATAACTAAGCTTAAACCAAAGGAACTCTCGAAGTTTAGAAGAGAAGAGTTAGGATTTATATTCCAAGACTTTAACTTGCTTGATACATTGACGGCATTTGAAAATATAGCTTTGGCACTTACTATTGTAGACACACCTCAAAAGACAATAAATAGTAAAGTAAATGAAGTGGCAGAGCGACTTAATATTTCAAACATCTTAGATAAATATCCTTACCAGATATCTGGTGGACAAAAACAGAGAGTCGCTTCAGCAAGAGCAATAATAACTAATCCTTCCTTAATTTTAGCTGATGAACCTACAGGGGCGTTAGATTCAAAGTCAGCAAAAATGCTTCTTGAAAGCTTTGAAACATTGAATAGTAAATTTGGTGCTACAATACTTATTGTAACTCACGATGCGTTTACAGCGAGTTATTGTAAGAAAATAATGTTTATACAAGACGGAAAAATATTTAAACAAATTAACAGAGGAGATGACACAAGGAAAGAATTCTTTGACAAAATAATAGAAGTAATTTCTGAACTTGGAGGTGACACCGAAGATGTTTTTTAAACTTGCGGTAAAAAATGTTAAAAAAAGTTTTAGAGATTACATGGTTTACTTTTTAACTTTAATGTTTGCTGTTTGTATATTTTATATTTTCAACTCAGTTGATAGTTTTATGGATAATTTGGATCTTTCGGAAAATATGAAAAAGTTATTGCAGTCAGCAGATGTGGTTATGAAAGCTCTGTCTGTATTGGTTGCTGGAGTATTAGCATTTTTAATAATATATGCAAATAATTTTTTAATGAAAAGAAGAAAAAGAGAGCTAGGACTTTATATGATTCTTGGGATGAAAAAGGGAAAAATATCTGCTATATTAATAATAGAAACGCTATTTATAGGCATATTTTCTTTAATAGTAGGCTTAGGGCTGGGTGCATTAGTATCCCAATGCTTATCGGGGATTATTGCGGGAGCTATAGATGTTAATGTTACTAAATTTGAATTTGTTTTTTCAAAAAATGCTTGTATTGATACTATAGTCTTTTTTGCTGTTACTTTTATAATTGTTATGCTTTTTAATTCTGTGTCTGTTTCAAAATATAAATTAATTGATCTTCTAAGATCTGCGGCGAAAAATGAAAAAATGGTAGGTAAAAAAAATTGGAGCTCTGTATTAATGTTTGCAATAGCAATTATCTGTTTTGCGTATTCATATCTTTTCTTTTTTAATATGGGGTCAGATAATAATGCTTTCGATATACTTAATGATTCTACCCAAAGTACATATTTGGCATTTGCCTCTTTTGCAGCGGGAACATTTTTGCTTTTTATATCAATAGCATGCATAATGTTAAAAATATTTCAGGGCAGTAAGGGATTATATTATAAGGGACTTAATATATTCACTATAAGGCAGATTAGTAGTAAAATAAACAGCACAAGAATAGCAATGGCATTTATTTCACTTATGTTGTTTATTGGTGTTTTTGCAATGACATTTTGTAATTCTATGTCCTCTTTGCTAAAACAGGACGTTAACTGTAATTTTGATTTGACAGTAATTCGGTACAATCAACTTGATGATAATGGTATGATTGTAGATCAGAGCTTAACAGATATAGTTAAAGGTGAATTGGATGCCGATGAGTTGTTTGCACATTATGAGGAATACAAGATATATTCAAACATAAATAATTTTGGAGAAGATATTTTATCGGTTAATATGGATAACTTGAAAAGCTTTGATATTATGTCTATATCAGATTATAATTCCACAATGAATTTTGCCGCTAAAGATACAATTAATTTGTCGAATGATCAATATGCAATGATTGTTGAAGAGGCTAAAGAAAAAGATTTAGATGGAGAGTTAAGAGATTTAGTTAAAAATGATCTTACGGAGTTTTTAAAAAACAATACGAGTATTGTTATAAAAGAAGGAGAACTTAGCCCATATAATCAAGATATTATATATAGTCAGTTTGGAAATTTTATTAGTGGTAACATACTTATTGTAGTTCCAGATGATGTGATTGAAGAGGCAATTATAGGTGCAAGAGTTTTTAATGCAAATTATAGCGGTGATAAATCTGCGACTGATGAGAAGGTAAATAAAACACTAATTGATAATAATGCTACAGGATATTCTATGTATAATGAAAAATATTCAATGGCTGTATATTCTAAAATTGGCATAACAGAACAGGTGATAGGAAGCCAGCTAATATTAGTATGTACCGGATTATACTTGGGTGTAATATTTATGCTTGCTAGTGCGGCGATTCTAGCATTGCAACAGTTATCTGAAGCTTCAGATAATGCTTCAAGGTATAATCTATTAAGGAGATTAGGCGCAAAGAAAAATATGATAAGAGGTTCTGTTTTTAAACAGGTTTCTGTTTATTTCTTAATTCCATTGATATTTGCAGTTATCAATGTTTGCATGGCACTATTAGTTGCAAATAAACTTGTTAAGAATAATATGGGTGTTGAAGTACCTATTGAAAGTTTAGTTTTAACAGGTTCTATAATTCTTATTATATATGGACTTTATTATCTTATAACTTTTCTGGGCTGCAATAGGCTTGCTAATCAAAGCAAATATTGCCCCGAATAATTGTAATATGAAAATTGGTATTTTATAATATCATCTGGTAGATTATGATTAAAAGCGTCCGGGATTTACACTGCTAGACATTTGAGTGTATATGACTGAACGCTTTTTTACAGAGGTAATTGCATGCAATAAACAAAATCCCCTAATATATTAAATTAGTTTATAAATTTGTTGACTCAAAAATTTTTTTTAAAATAAAGATAATAATATTAAATGAGTATATTAAAACAATATAATTTATTAAGCCCTCAAGTAATTATTGCAAAAAAAGACAGTGCATAGCTACACTGTCTTTTCCTTATTTCTAGAAAACCTGCATCCGCAATATTCCTGTCGATATAAATTATACTTTTCAGAGAGAATTAATGATCTTTTAAATCCCTCTTTTTTCTTAAAATCGGAGAATAAATATTTAACGTCATATTTTTGCGATAAATATCCTCCTATATCATTTAGCTTTTGAGAATTTTTATGAGGACTAATAGATAAAGTTGTTGTAAAGTAATCAAATCCCTTTTCTTTTGCAATTTCTGCTGTTTTGCTTAGCCTTAATTCATAGCACTTAAAACATCTCGGACCGCCCTCTTTATCATTTTCATTACCTTTTATGTAATCTAAAAATTCAGATTCATTATACATAATATCAATGATCTCTATCCTACTCTTAACTGGAAACTCATCTATAAACCATTTCTGTTCTTTTAATCTTTTCTGATACTCAGATTCAGGATATATATTAGGATTATAATATAGCACTGTTATTTTGAATATATCAGAAAGATACTCAAGAACATATGAACTGCATGGTGCGCAACAGCTATGAAGCAAAAGTGAAGGTTTTTTATTAGAAGATATAATATCTTTTAATGTTTCCTCAAGTTTTTTTTGAAAATTTATTTTCATTTTAACCTCCAATTTAAATCTAATTCAAAATTTCATCAGTACTATTGTTGCCATAAGAATATATGTATTCTTCATTATCTGTATCAGAGATTTTAGACTCTGTTTTATAATTAATATATACAATAGTAGAAAATATAATTATTAGGTAAATGATAGTAATAGATACAATAAATATTGTGCCAGAAATATTAAGACAATTTGCACTGTATTCTATTTCAACATCAGATATATCAAGGGATAATGGGATTTTATCCTGAAATCCAGAATTGTAATTGCTAAGATCTACATTTTCTAAATAGTTATGGGTTTTGTATGTTAAAGTAGATACATCTGCTATATGGTTTTCATATATAGTGTATGTAAGTGGTAGTTTGGGAATATCGTTGGGTAACATTTTATTTAGATTAATATTGTCTTTTAGAATAGAACTATTGTATGCTCTAAATTTGTTTTCTTTTAATGAATAGCTTAAGTAATTATTGTCACCAAATATTTTTTTAATATCGTTATTAAGTTCATCTATGCTTCCTGATGAAGATATATAAGCTGATGTATTGTTGTTGTCAAATACAGATACATCTATATCGGTTATATTCATCAGATAATTTACAACGTATCTTAATGATTCTTCACTATCTTCTAAATAATTCATAGTAATATTTCTTGTGAATTTTTCATTCCCTTCAATAATAAGCCCTATATCTATTGAGCTTGGTATAAAGAACTCTGAATCGAGCACCTTAATTCCTAACATTAATTTATTGCTTGTTAAAGAGAAAGTATTATTATAAATATTGCTACATGGGCTCCAATTAGTTTCAGTATACATTAAT
>CAKSUE010000088.1 GCA_934501135.1 uncultured Eubacteriales bacterium
ACCAGAATGACTATTTAAATTATTATTGTCACACTAAAAAAGCGTACAAGTTTTACTTACCCCTTTCACTTATCCCTTTTTAAAAGAGAGTTTATACAATTATGTATAACTCTCTTTTTTGTATAAAGGCATATATGTTTCACGTGAAACACTTTAAATTATTTTGTAATAGTGTTATAATAAAAAAAGAGTAAAAATAAGGGGGGATAGGGTTGGCAAAGATAATTTCAATAGTTAACCAAAAAGGTGGTGTTGGAAAAACCACAACAGCTGTCAATTTGGCTGCTGCATTAGGCGCAATGGGCAATAAAACGTTGCTTATAGATATAGATCCTCAGGGAAATTCTACAAGCGGTGTAGGAATAAATAAAAGAGATGTTAAAAATTCGTCGTATGATATTATAATAGGAAATTCAAATGTAGATGAAACAATTATAAAAACAGAATTTAAAAATCTTTTTCTAATTGCATCTAATATAGATCTTGCAGCTGCAGAAATAGAAATAGTTGATCTTGAGCATAGGGAATCAAAGTTAAAAGATGCAATATTACCTATTAGAGGTAATTACGATTTTATATTAATAGATTGTCCCCCTTCATTAGGATTAATAACAACGAATGCTTTGTGTTTAAGCGATAGTATTCTTGTTCCTATTCAATGTGAGTATTATGCACTGGAAGGGCTTTCTCAGCTTATGAATACTGTGAGAAGGATAAAAAGACAATATAATGATAGACTGGAAATAGAAGGTGTGTTGCTTACAATGTATGATGGTAGGCTAAATTTAACTCAACAGGTGGTAAGAGAAGTTAAGAAATATTTCCCTAAAAAAGTTTTTCATACTGTAATACCACGTGGAGTCCGTCTTTCTGAAGCACCAAGCTTTGGAAAACCAATAATATATTTCGATAAGGCAGCAAAAGGTTCAGATGCATATATTTCATTAGCTAAGGAAATAGTTAAGAAAAATAAGTAGGAGGTAAAATAATGTCAGCTAGAAAAGGGGGATTGGGGAAAGGTCTTGATGCTATATTTATGGATAATGAAACAGAAGATGGAAATAACACAGTCCAGTTAAAAATATCCGAAATAGAACCAAATAGACAACAACCAAGAAAGGAGTTTAAAGAGGAAGCGTTAACAGAGCTAGCAGATTCAATATCTCAGCATGGAGTCTTGCAACCTCTTTTAGTTCGTCCACTGCCAGATGGTGGATATCAATTAGTAGCAGGAGAAAGAAGATGGAGAGCATGTCGTATGGCAGGAGTCTCAGAGGTTCCTGTTGTAATTAGAGAATTAACGGATTCTCAAGTAATGGAACTGGCTTTAATAGAAAACCTGCAAAGAGAAGATCTTTCTGTAGTTGAAGAGGCAGAAGGATATAAGATGCTAATGGATAATTATAATTTTACACAAGATGAAATATCAAAATCTGTTGGTAAATCAAGGCCAAGCATTACAAACACATTAAGAATATTAAAGTTACCAGAAGAGATATTATTGTTATTAAAAAAAGACAAAATTACAGCTGGACATGCTAGAGCATTGTTATCATTTGATAATAAGGATGATATGAAGAAAATGGCTAAGATGATTGTTGAAAATGGACTATCGGTACGTGAAATAGAAAAAATATCTAAAATTAAGAATATAAGAAAAAATAAAAGTGATAAAAAAAGAAGAGACTCATTTTTTGATGAAGTGGAAATATCTTTGCATGAATATTTAGGAAGAAAAGTAAAAGTATCTAGTTCTGCTAAAGATAAGGGAAGCATAACTATTGAATTCTATGATAAGGAAGATTTATCAGAAATTGCAAGAAGATTAGCCGGGGAGGATTGATTTTGAAAAGATATAGTAATAAATTTAAAATTATAATGACATTATTATCAATTATATTTATATGCTTTATATGGGGAAATTCTTTGCTACCTGGAACAGAATCTGGAAAGTTAAGTCTAAATGTTTTAGACTTCGTAAATAATTTTTTAAGAAGTATAGGAATAAATAAAGAAGTAAGTAATTATATGATAAGAAAAACAGCGCATTTTACGGAACACATGTGTTTAGGAGCATGCTTACTTGTAACGTTAAGAGCTTATACTAAGGAAATTTTAAAATATATTTCAAATATATTATTCATAGGATTGTTTGTACCTGTAGTAGATGAGTTTATACAATTATTTATAGAAGGAAGAGGAGGAGAGGTAAAAGACATAATAATAGACTTTTCAGGAATATTAACGGGAATAATAATATCATTTATAATTGTAAAGTTAGTGGATAGAAAAAATAAAAATAAAGGAAGATTTGTATTAGGAGGAAGATAAAATGTTAGATATAAAAATAATAAGAAATAATCCTCAAATGGTAAAGGAAGCAATGAAAAAAAGAAATTACGATATGGATGAGAAAATAGATAAAATAATAAATATAGATGCAGTAAGACGAGAAATAACAAGAAAAGTTGAAACAATGAAGGCTGAACAGAACGCTGCAAGCAAGGAGATACCTAAAATTAAAAAAAGCGGTGGAGACGTTTCTGAGATTATGGGAAAAATGAAAGAGATATCAGATAAAGTGTCTGAGCTTAATGCAGAACTTAGTCAGTATGAAAAAGAACAAAGAGATATTTTACTATCAATACCTAATATTCCTCACGAGTCAGTCCCGGTAGGTAAAGACGATTCAGAAAATGTAGAAATAAGAAAATGGGGAGAACCAAGAAACTTTGATTTTGATGCTCGTCCACATTGGGATATAGGCAAAGACCTAGACATTTTAGATTCAGAAAGAGCAGCAAAAGTAACAGGAAAGAGATTTCACTTTTATAAAGATTTAGGTGCAAGGCTAGAAAGGTCAATAATAAATTTATATTTAAATACACATACGGAAAATGGATACACAGAGATACTCCCTCCATTTTTAGCAAATAGATCATCTATGACAGCAACAGGACAACTGCCGAAATTTGAAGAGGATGCATTTAAAGTTACAGATCCAGACTACTTTTTAATTCCAACAGCAGAAGTGCCGGTAACAAATATGCACAGAGACGAAATACTTTCCGGAAGTGAGCTCCCATATAAATATTGTGCATACTCGGCATGTTTTAGAGCAGAAGCTGGCTCCGCAGGAAGAGATACAAGAGGACTAATAAGACAACATCAGTTTAATAAAGTAGAGCTAGTAAAATTTGTAAAACCGGAAGAATCATATGAGGAGTTAGAAAAGTTAACTAATGATGCAGAACGAGTTTTGCAATTATTACAATTACCATATAGAGTAGTTGCGCTGTCAACTGGAGATTTAGGTTTCTCCTCAGCTAAAACTTATGATATAGAAGTTTGGATGCCTTCCTATGGAAGATATTTAGAAATATCTTCATGTTCGAACTTTGAGGATTACCAAGCAAGAAGAGGCTCAATAAAATATAAAGATAATATAAAAGATAAAGCCAAATTTGTTCATACGTTAAATGGATCAGGCGTGGCAATAGGGAGAACTGTAGCAGCCATACTTGAAAACTATCAAAACGAAGATGGAAGTGTAACAGTACCTGAAGTACTTAGAGAGTTGATGGGAACAGATAAAATAATAAAAAGAAAATAGATGAAGAGAGAATGGGGGGCTCTCTTCATCTATTTTTAGGGGAAGTGATGAAAAATATCATAAATTAAGAAGTTGTCAATAATTAATTTACTATGACAATAGTATAACATATACAAATGTCCTTATTTTTCTCAAAAAGAAAAATAAGGACAAAATATATAAAAAATATGTAAACAAACTACAAAAAATATATTAACTGCTCGAAAGTAAACTTAAAATAAAAGTTTAAATACTCTAACAGAAAATTGTTTTCAACATTTTCAACAAATATATGTTGAAAACTGTTTATAACTATATTAATTACATAGATATTGCAACGCCGGGTTCTAAATAGGGGGGAGACATAATTAATTATTATTTAATGAATTCATGTCTTAGAATAGAAAGATGATCTACATCTATAAATTTTCCATCTTTATATAATTCAGATCTTCCGGTCCCTTCAAATTTAAAGTTTATTTTCTCCATAACACGTCGTGATGCAGGATTTATGCTCATACACATACCACTTACTCTTACAAGAAAAAGGTCATAGAATGCAAAATTAAGCATTTGTAAAGCTGCTTCTGTGGCATATCCTTTATTCCACATATCAGGATCTATAAAATATGTTATAGATCCTGAAAAAATGCTTTTTCTTACGTTAATAATTCCGCAGTTACCTATATATGTACCATTGTGTTTATCAAATATACCATATTCATAAGAGGTTCCGTTTCTATACTCGTTATTTTGATAATTAAACCACCACTTAACACGTTCTTTTGGATAATACTTTGGAATCGCGTAAGTCGTTTTGTAGATATCATCTTTTTTAACAACATTCCAAAAGGCATTAATATCAGTATCAGTATATCTTCTAATAAATAAACGTTTTGTTTCAAAAGAATGTTTCATAAGAACCCCCATCAAATATTGTTGTCATATATCACATAAAATGTACTAGTTTAGGTAATAATATATCATATTGTATATAATATTCAAATTTATATTTTATATAACAAAAAACACTTGACAAAAGTTTGAATGTATTATATAATGACTATTGTCTCACACTGAGTATGTGAGTTATATGGCGGCATAGCTCAGTTGGCTAGAGCATTCGGTTCATACCCGGAGTGTCGATGGTTCGAATCCATTTGCCGCTACCAAAGCAGCTCGACACATCGGCAAGTATGGTAATCGAGTTGAATAATGGCCCGGTGGTCAAGCGGTTAAGACACCGCCCTTTCACGGCGGTAACACGAGTTCGATTCTCGTCCGGGTCAC
>CAKSUE010000089.1 GCA_934501135.1 uncultured Eubacteriales bacterium
CATCTACTCTGTCCGGAGGTTTAACGATTGTAAATATTTTAAATGGTGAAGATATTTTATTTTCTCAAAATTATGCATGCCCGGACCATGGAATAAGTATTGATGAGCTTACTCCAAGAATGTTTTCGTTTAATAACCCTTTTGGCGCATGTAAAAAATGCACTGGATTGGGGGTTTTTATGAAAGTTGACCCTGACTTAGTTTTACCCAACAAGGAATTATCAATTAGACAAGGTGCTATAAAGGGAAGCGGTTGGGCTATGGAAGGCAGTACTATAGCAACTATGTATCTTGAAGCTTTGTCTAAAAAATATAAATTTTCTTTAGATAAACCTATAAAAGATCTTCCTCAGAAAGTAATAGATATAATTCTCTATGGAACAAAAGGTGAAAAGCTTAAGGTAACAAAGAAAAATGAATATGGAGGCGGAACGTATAATACAGAGTTTGAAGGGATAATAAATAATCTTGAGAGAAGATTTAGGGAAACACAGAGCAATTGGATTAAGGAAGAAATAGAATCGTATATGAGTGCAACGCCTTGCGATGAGTGTGATGGGCAAAGACTTTCTAAGGAAAGTTTATCTGTTTTAGTGGGCGGAATAAATATAAGTGAACTATGTAGAAAATCTATTAATGATGCATTTAAGTTTATTACAAATTTAGTTTTAACTGAAAAAGAAAAAATGATTGCTGAACCTATTGTTAAAGAAATTTTAAGTAGGCTAGAATTTCTTAAAAGTGTTGGTCTTGAGTATCTTACACTTTCACGTTCGGCGGGTACTTTGTCTGGAGGAGAAAGTCAAAGAATAAGGCTTGCTACTCAGATAGGGTCCTCTCTTATGGGGGTATTATATATTCTAGATGAACCGAGTATTGGCTTGCATCAAAGAGATAATGATAAACTTTTAAGTACGTTAAAACATTTAAGAGATATAGGAAATACAGTCATCGTTGTTGAGCATGATGAAGATACTATGTATGCTGCTGACTATATTGTTGACATAGGACCTGGTGCTGGGATACACGGTGGAGAGATAGTATGTAACGGATCTGTAGATAAGATTAAAAAATGCAAAAAATCTGTTACAGGACAATATTTATGTGGAACAAAAAAAATAGATGTGCCCATGAATAGAAGAAGCGGAAACGGAAATGAGATTAAAATACTGGGGGCGGAAGAAAATAATCTCAAGGGTATAGATGTTAACATTCCTTTGGGAACTCTTGTGTGCGTAACAGGTGTTTCTGGTTCGGGTAAATCGTCGCTTATAAATGAAATTTTATATAAACATTTATCGCATAATTTAAATGGATCTAAGCTGCGTGCAGGAAAACACAAAGATATTTTGGGTATAGAAAATTTAGATAAAGTTATTGATATAAATCAGTCACCTATAGGCAGAACACCGCGTTCTAATCCTGCAACTTATACTGGGGTATTTACAGATATACGGGAGCTATATGCTTCTATTCCAGAAGCAAAAGTGAAAGGGTTTAATTCTGGAAGGTTTTCTTTTAATGTAAAGGGAGGAAGATGTGAAGCTTGTCAAGGAGACGGTATAATAAAGATTGAAATGCATTTTTTGCCCGACATTTATGTTCAATGTGAGGTTTGTAAGGGCAAAAGATATAATAGAGAAACTTTAGAAGTAAAATATAAAGGAAAAAGTATTTATGATATTCTGGAAATGACAGTAGAAGAAGGTCTGGAATTTTTCTCAAGTATACCTAAAATTAGCAGAAAACTTCAAACGTTAGTGGATGTCGGCTTAGGGTATATAAAAATCGGACAACCTGCAACGACTCTTTCTGGCGGTGAAGCCCAAAGAGTAAAGTTAGCATCTGAATTATCTAAAAGGTCAACTGGAAAAACAATGTATATATTAGATGAACCTACTACAGGTCTTCATATAGCAGATGTTCATAAGCTTACAGATATATTGCAAAAGTTGGTGGAATCGGGTAATACTGTTGTTGTTATTGAGCATAATCTTGATCTTATTAAAACTGCAGATTATATTATTGACCTAGGCCCTGAAGGCGGAGATAAAGGAGGGCTAATAGTGGCTTCTGGTACTCCTGAAGAAATCTGCAAAGTAGAACAATCTTATACTGGTATGTATTTAAAAAAGTTTCTGAGCATAAAAAAATAAACGGGAAGTTAATCTCCCGTTTATTCATTTTCTAAGAGTTTATCTACATAATCTCTTAGTTCTTCTTCTGATCTGATGTTATCGGCACGTGAATTTATAGATTCCTTTACATAATCAGGTAATGACTCATAATATGAGTTTAAATTTCTATCATTAATTAGCATGTCATTAAGATTAAATGGGTTTCCTGAATAAAAACCGTCTTTCATAAATATCACCTCAGAGATATCTTTTACATTTATGTCATCTATATTCAATCTTTAGTTATTAAATTTATATGGTAGTGTTCACCAAAAGGGGAATATGATAAAACTAATGGAAAAGAAAATAATATACCCAAGATGTTAGAAAAAAGAAATGTGTAAACCAGGAAAACCAAGTAGAAAGCAACAATATCAATGCAAAAGTTAAAAATAGAATAATCAAAAGCAAGATTTTATTTTTCAGATTCCAATCCAATCTATCAAGATGTATTTTATTTCTGATTTTTTATTAATTTTATTCTTTATTTTTAGTTTGGACACTACATTAAATTCTAAGTCCTAATATATCCTTGTACTTATTATAAAATGATATAAAATTGTCTTCATCCATAGCATTTCTAATTCTCTCAAGCAAAGTGTTATAAAAATAAATATTATGCATTACGCAAAGTCTCATTGCAAGCATTTCTCCACTTTTGAATAAATGCCTAATATATGCCCTTGAATATTTTTGACAAACAGGACAATCACATTTTTCATCAAGAGGTTTGTCATCCAATTCATACTTTTTATTAAGCATGTTTCGGCAGCCTTCCCATGTGAATACATGTCCGTGTCTTGCATTTCTGCTTGGCATAACACAATCAAACAGATCAACACCTCTTAATACAGATTCTAATATGTTAACAGGTGTCCCAACTCCCATTAGATACCTTATTTTATTATAAGGCATATAGGGGTCTACAGCTTCTATTATTTTATACATTTCTTCAGCGGGCTCGCCTACAGCTAGCCCTCCAATTGCATATCCATCTAAATTGAGTTCTCTAATTTCTTTCATATGTTCAATGCGGATATTTTCAAAAGTACTACCTTGATTTATTCCAAAAAGCATTTGTTTTTTATTTATTGTATCATCAAGTGAATTAAGTCTGTCCATCTCAGCCTTGCATCTCTTTAACCATCTTACAGTTCTAGCGCATGATTCCTTTGTGTAATTATATTCTGCGGGATTTTTTATACACTCGTCAAATGCCATGGCTATTGTCGAAGCAAGGTTTGACTGTATTTGCATACTTTCTTCGGGCCCCATAAATATTTTATGGCCGTCTATGTGTGAAGAAAATGTTACTCCTGCTTCTTCTATGTTTCTTAATTTAGATAAAGAAAACACTTGGAATCCACCGCTGTCTGTCAGGATTGGGCCATTAAATCCGGTAAATTTCTGGAGGCCTCCCATATGTTTAACAACCATATCGCCTGGTCTTAAATGAAGATGATATGTATTGCATAATTGAACTTGGCATTTTAGGTCTTTAAGATCGTGGGCCGATACAGCGCCTTTGATAGCACCGCATGTAGCGACATTCATGAATCCAGGTGTTTGAACAATACCATGCGGTGTATGGAATTCACCGCGTCTGGCTGTGCCGATATTTTTTTTAAGTTTATACACGTTAGTTATTCTCCTTTAAATTCTATTTAATATATTAACATAGCATCCCCAAAGCTAAAAAATCTATATTTTTCATTAACAGCCGTTTTATATGCATTCATTGTATTGTCATACCCTGCAAAAGCTGATACAAGCATAATTAATGTACTTTCTGGTAAATGAAAGTTTGTTATCAAACCATCTAAAACATTAAATTTGTATCCAGGATATATAAATATATCAGTCCAGCCTTCACTCTGACAAATTGTATTTTCATTTTTATATACAGATTCAATTGTTCTGCAGCTTGTAGTTCCAACAGCAAAAACCTTATGTCCACTTTCTTTTGTCTTGTTTATAAGGTCTGCTGTTTGTTTAGACATTTCATAATGTTCTGAATGCATATGATGGTTTGTTATTATTTCAGATTTAACAGGTCTGAAAGTGCCAAGGCCTACATGCAATGTAACGAATCCAATATTAATTCCTTTTTCTTCAGCCTTTTTTAAAAGTTCAGGTGTAAAATGTAGTCCTGCTGTGGGAGCTGCAGCCGATCCAGGCTGATTTGAGTATACAGTTTGATATCTTTCCTTATCGTTAAGCCTTTTTGTAATATAGTGCGGAAGTGGCATTTGCCCTATTTTATCAAGAACTGAATAAAAATTCCCTTGGTATGTAAATTTAACTATTCTATTTCCTGAATCTGTGACTTCTAATACTTCTGCACTTAAAAGTCCATCGCCAAAGGTAAAGCTTGTCCCGGGTTTTGCTTTTTTACCGGGACCTGCTAATACTTCCCATGTATCTTTATCTTTTTTGTTTAATAATAGAAATTCAACCTTTGCCCCAGTTTTATCTTTTATTCCGTAGAGTCTTGCGGGCAAGACTCGTGAATCGTTAAGTATTAAGCAGTCTCCGGGATTAA
>CAKSUE010000090.1 GCA_934501135.1 uncultured Eubacteriales bacterium
CAAAAAAATCAACTGCATCCATTCCATTATAGCCAGCTCCGAAATCATCCAGTGTAAGTGGTATATTATTTTCCCTAAGTTTTTCTTCCATATCAATCCATGGTGTAAAAACTCTTTCACACCATATATAAGGCTTTTCATTCATGATGCTATATAATATTTTAATTCCCAAATGTGACATACCTACTTCATAGGTATCTGGAAAACAAAATGCAAATCTAACATCGATGTCGTTAATATCCTTTACAACACTATTAATTTCTCCGCCCACATATCTTCCCGGTTTCTGCACATCTAAAAGGAATCTATCTATCTCTTTACTAATCATTTTATCCTCCACTCACATAAAGTTACACATTATTATACTAAATTTTATTAAATTTTACAAGCAAAAAAAGCTATCTAAAAAGATAGCTTTTGTCTTACCATTACCATTGTCCTTTAATACAATCTGGGATTCTATATCCATGCGGATTATTTCTATATGTATGCCTTCCATAGTCGCCATAAAAGAAAATATTCATTTCATCTATCCTTCTATACAAAAGACCTAATATACATTCATGTGCACCAGCATGATGGTATCTAATCATTTCATATGAAAACCCATCACGATTTACATAAGATAAATTCTTTTGAGCCGACCCCGGTTCAAATGCATTAAAAATATAATCTCTTACTTCGTCATCACTGTATATCCAACCTGTTCCCAAATTATATGAAAAACTAACAAGCGAGTCAAATTGGTTCTGGGTAAACTTAACACCATTATTTATTAAAAAATTATTTACACTCGAAGCAAACGAGGCATGATTTAAACTATTAGTAAGCATCGCATAAGCTTCTCTCTGAGTTAAATTATTATAAAATATATTCCCATTATATATAACTTTTCCGTATCCAATTGTAGGCGTATCTGATGCCAAACTATCGTTATACACAGTTCCTGAAAAACCTTCACACTGTGCAATGAACTCAACACCAGCATCACTGATTCTTCTTTTTTCCAATTTTGGAATATTGCCCGGCTCTGTATTTACATATAGGCTTGTCTCCCCATCAGAGCAACTTTGCCATATACCATCTTTCTTTGAATAAGCCTTTACTTGTGATTCTCCTATTGTATTAGCCAAAAATTTCGCAGTCCAAACATATGTGTTTTCCTCAGACTTTCTATCAACTGTTTCTATCTCTTGCCCATTAACTACAAACTTAACAGCATCTCTATCCTTATCTGTTATTGCAATAAATTCTACATTCGAGTTTAATTCAGCATTATTTGGGGATGTATAAGCAAATTTAACCGGATCTGCCTGCAATACATTAACTTCGCATGTTTTCACAGTTCTTCCTGACTTGTCAAACATACTTACTTTCGCTGTTCCTTGAGATACTCCGTATATCATTCCATTTGAAGACACATTTGCTACAGATGAATTATCTGATGAAAAAGATATTCCTTCGCTTTCGGAACTTGAATCAGCCTTAAAATAAAATGTTTTTCCTGAAGGTATATTTGCTGTAACAACTTCTCCTGAATCCGCCTGCACTTGAATACCACCAACAAAAACAGAAATGCTTATTAATACCGGTATAACCAAGGTTATACATTTTTTCATATATTATCCTCCTATTTAATTAATATCGCATCTTAAAACGCCTGAAAATTTTCACATTGATACTTTATCACTACTTTTTTTAAAAGTCAAGAATATTTCAAACAAATTAGCTTTTTTTTTTTTCAAAAATGTGTTACAATATATAAGAATATATAAATACACTTAAATTTCAAAAATTAAAGAGGTGCTTTTATGGGTATTTTACAATCCCTATTCGGGAACTATAGTAAACGAGAACTAAAACGTATACAGCCTATTTTAGACTCTGTTCTTGCCTTAGAAGATAAATATGAAAAAATGGATGATGATGAACTTGTTTCCCAAACAAATATTCTTAAAGAAAGATTAAAAAACGGTGAAACAACAGACGATATACTACCAGACGCTTTTGCAGTATGTAGAGAGGCCTCCAGCAGAGTTCTTGGAATGAAACATTTCCCTGTGCAGATAATAGGTGGAATTGTTCTTCATCAGGGTAGAATAAGCGAAATGAAAACTGGTGAAGGTAAAACTTTAGTAGCAACACTTCCTGCATATTTGAATGGTTTAACAGGACAAGGTGTACATGTTGTTACTGTTAACGACTACTTGGCAAAACGTGACTCTGAATGGATGGGAAAGCTTTATAGATTTTTAGGGTTAAGTGTTGGTCTTATAACTCATGATTTAGATAATGACAAAAGAAAAGAAGCTTACAACTGCGATATTACATATGGAACCAATAATGAACTCGGGTTCGACTATCTGCGTGACAACATGGTAATTTATAAGGAACATAAAGTGCAAAGAGAACATGCATACGCAATAGTAGATGAGGTTGACTCCATTTTAATCGACGAAGCAAGAACTCCATTAATAATTTCAGGACAAGGCGACAAATCAACAGAGCTATATAAAGTTGCAGATAAATTTGCAAAAACTCTTAAGATGATAAAAGTTGCCGAAACAAACTCTAAAGAAGATAACGATGAAACCTATAAAGACAGCGACTATGTTGTTGACGAAAAAGCCAAAACAGCAACACTAACTCCTTCGGGTGTAAAAAAAGCCGAAGCATATTTTAATTTGGAAAACCTTACCGATTCCGATAACATAAATATACAACACCACATAAACCAAGCAATAAAGGCAAACGGTGTTATGACTAAAGATATAGATTACGTTGTAAAAGATGGAGAAGTTATAATAGTAGACGAATTCACTGGACGTCTTATGTACGGTCGTAGATATAACGAAGGCCTGCACCAAGCTATTGAAGCAAAAGAAGGTGTAAAAGTTGAAAGAGAATCTAAAACTCTTGCAACAATTACATTCCAGAATTATTTCCGTCTATATAATAAGCTTTCAGGTATGACCGGTACAGCCATGACTGAAGAAGCCGAATTCAGAGAAATATATAAACTCGACGTAATTGAAATTCCTACAAATAAACCAATGCAAAGAATAGATAAACCTGATAACATCTTTAAAACAGAAAAATGTAAATTTACGGCTGTTATAGACGAAATTATAAAATGCCATGAAAAGGGTCAGCCTGTTCTTGTTGGTACAATCTCTATTGAAAAATCTGAAATTCTAAGTTCTATGCTAAAGCGCAAGGGAATTAAACATTCAGTTCTTAACGCTAAATACCACGATAAAGAAGCAGAAATAGTAGCCCAAGCTGGTAAAAAAGGCGCTGTAACAATTGCAACTAACATGGCTGGACGTGGTACAGATATTGTTTTAGGCGGTAATGCTGAATTTATGGCAAAAGCTGAAATGAGAAAAATGAAATTTACAGAAGAACAAATTATTGAATCTACCTCATATTCAGAAACTGATGACGAAGAAATACTGAATGCTAGAAAAACTTACAAAGAATTATACCAAAAACATAAAGCAGAAATTGACAAAGAGGCACAGATTGTAAAAGAAGCTGGCGGACTATTCATAATGGGTACTGAAAGACATGAATCTAGACGTATTGATAACCAGTTAAGAGGCCGTTCAGGACGTCAAGGAGACCCTGGTGTTAGCTGTTTTTATCTTTCATTCGAAGATGATCTTATGAGATTATTCGGCGGAGAAAGAATGCAAAATATAATGGAAAGGTATAATGTTGATGAAAGTGTACCTATTGAAAGCAAAATGCTTTCTAACTCAATAGAAAATGCACAAAAAAAGGTAGAGGGCCGTAACTTTGGTATACGTAAAAATGTTCTACAATTTGATGATGTTATGAATAGACAACGTGAAATTATGTATGACCAACGTAATAAGGTTCTAAATGGAGAGAATTTAAAATCTCAAATTATTAGCATGATTGAACAAACTGTAAAAGAAACTGTTTCACAGTATATATCCAATGACTCTTTAAAAGATGATTGGAATCTTGAAGGTTTGCATGACTATTATTTAGGATGGCTATTAGATGAAAATGATCTTAAATATAGTTTAGATGAACTAGAAGACGTTAGCGTTGATGACATTGTAGAAACCATAACAAACAAAGCAAAAGCGCTGTATGAGGAACGTGAAAATGCGTTTGGCAGTGAAATTATGAGAGAGTTAGAACGAGTTGTACTTCTTAAAAATGTAGATACACAATGGATGGATCACATAGACGCAATGGAAGAACTAAAAAGAGGCATAAGGCTACGTGCATATGCTCAGCGTGACCCTGTTGTAGAGTATCGATTAGAAGGATTTGATATGTTCGATCAAATGATTGCTGCAATAAGAGCAGATACCGCAAGAATGATTCTTACCGTTCATATCAAAAAACAAGAAGATGCACCAAAACGTGAACAAGTTGCTAAACCTACCTCAACAAGTTCAGATGGTACTGATAATGTTAATCGTACTGTACGCAAAGATAAAAAAATCAACAGAAATGATCCTTGTCCGTGCGGCAGCGGCAAAAAGTATAAAAAATGCTGCGGAAAAGATGAATAATAACTTTAACTCCTTAATTTAATTATAACTGCCAGTTCACTGGTGGTATGCACAACCCCTAAAAGGTGAAACTACAGGCTTTAACC
>CAKSUE010000091.1 GCA_934501135.1 uncultured Eubacteriales bacterium
GTATTAAACCTGCAAATCTGCATTTTATATCGAAAAATTTCTCTGCACCAAGATCTGATCCAAATCCCGCTTCTGTAATGCAGTAATCCCCTAGTTTAAGCGCTAATTTAGTTGCTCTAACAGAATTGCACCCATGCGCGATATTTGCAAATGGACCTCCATGCATTATTGCTGCTGTTCCCTCTAATGTTTGTACAAGATTTGGTTTTATAGCATCTTTTAAAAGAGTTGCCATTGAGCCTTGTACTCCAATATCCCTCGCAAACACTGGTGTACCGTTATATTTATAAGCGACTAATATGTCTCCTAACCGCCTTTTTAAATCATCCAAATTATCCGATAAGCACAATATTGCCATCACTTCACTGGCAACTGTAATTATAAATCCATCTTCCCTTGGAATACCGTTTATTTTTCCTCCTAAGCCTATTACAATGTCTCTTAGTGCTCTATCGTTCATATCTAGACAACGTTTTATCAATATTCTTCTTTGATCTATACCTAATATATTACCTTGATATATATGATTATCTATAGCAGCACACAATAAATTATTAGCTGACGTTATAGCATGCATATCACCCGTAAAGTGTAGGTTTATATCCTCCATAGGAAGAACTTGTGAATATCCTCCTCCGGCGGCCCCACCTTTTATTCCGAACACAGGACCTAATGACGGTTCTCTTAATGCTATTACCGCCTTTTTGCCTATCTTGGCCATAGCTTGGCCTAGACCTGCTGTAACAGTTGTTTTACCTTCGCCTGCGGGAGTTGGATTAACTGCTGTAACGAGAATTAATTTACCGTCTTTCTTATTTTTTAATCTATCAAAGGCTTTATCATTTATTTTTGCTTTATATTTTCCGTAGAGTTCTAACTCATCTTCCTGTATACCAACATCCTTTGCTACATCACTTATTGGTTTTAGCGTAGTATTTTGTGCAATTTCAATATCTGTTAACAAAATTAATCAGCTCCCAATTTATTTTACTATATTAATTATATCATAATTAATATTTACTTAAAAGTTATATACTAAAATATAAAAAGATTATTGTTTAAAACTTGAATTTTAGTAATCTAAATTATATAATATAAAAATAGTTTTAGTCTAAATTTTATCTTACTTAAATACTAGAAAGGATGAATTATTAATTTGCAAAGAATTTTTAAAAATATATCTTTTTATTTTCAAAAAACAGATATATTATTATGGATTATAACTTTATTTACTTCTATCTATTGTTTACTACTTTTAATGAGCGTTTCCAGAGTACCTGCAACAGACACAGCATTCTCAAGACAGCTTTTTGCTATTATAGTTGGATATTTTGGTGCTATCTTAGTAACTCTTATTGACTATAGGGTTATTGCAAAACATTGGAAACCTATAGCAGCACTTTGCCTTGCTTTATTCATTTTAACAAGTATATTTGCAAAGCCGGTAACAGGAGAAAATGGTATAGACGCTAGAGCATGGCTTAGGCTTCCGGGTGGCATATCATTTCAGGCATCGGAACTTGCAAAAATTGGTTTTATGATAACATTTTCTAAGCATTTAACTTATTTAAAAGAAAACGGTAAAATAGACTCATTCCTCCATATTGCAGGCTTACTGGGTCATGCTTTAATTCCAATGGGCTTCACGCAAGCTCTTGGTGATACCGGCGCAGCGGTAATATTCTTTTTTATGTTTCTGACTATGGCATTTGCGGCTGGAATTAAACTAAGATATTTTGTAATACTTTTATCATCGATTATTGCCTTACTCCCATTTGCTTGGAAATATGTTTTGAGCGATTATCAAAAATTAAGAATACTCGCTATAGTTGATACTACCTTAGATCCATTCGTTTCCAGGTATCAACAGCTTCAAGGCGAAATATCAATAGGTTCCGGTCAAATTTATGGAAGAGGTCTCTTTAAAGGGCCAAGAGTTTCTGCTCAATTTGTACCTGTTCAAGACAGTGATTTAATATTCTCTGTTGCAGGAGAAGAGCTTGGATTCATTGGGTGTATGTTAATACTGTTTCTATTAGCTTTTCTTCTTATTAGAATATTCCAAACGGCATTAAAATCGTGTGATGATCTGGGATCATACATATGTTTTGGATTTTTTGGTATGATATCATCACAAATTGTATTTAATTTAGGAATGTGTTTAAGCCTACTTCCTGTAATGGGTGTTGCTCTTCCGTTTTTTAGCTATGGTGGAACCTCAATATCATGTATGTTTTTAGGAATAGGATTAGTACAGAATGTGTATATGTATAAGGATGACGCCGACACTGTGGCATTACAGATATAAAGTCACAACCTCCAGCTAAGCTGAGACCCCGAGTAAGTTCTAAAAGGCATTTTACAGGCCCCTAAAAAGGGGTGTTTTGCCTAATTTGTTTTGCTACCTGTAAACGAGCCTTTGTATTCTTGAATACTCATCTGGTCTAGCATTTTATCTTCTTGTAATCGGTGTAAACACCACATTATATTTGCAATTCTATTTCGTGTGTGTTAAACTATTCTTATCATTCATTTGAATGTTCTCATCGCTTAAACTTTTTTGAACCACGCGACTATCGCGTGGTTTTCTTTATACAAAAACTAAAAGCAAATGGGAGCTTTTTATATAGAGTCTGGCTCATCTTTTAATAAAGAACCACATCTTCCACAATATAACATCTCACTATCATTATCATAACCACATTTTTCACATCTGATCTGATTTTTAGATAATGCTATTTGATCACTTATTTCCTTTATTTCACCATATATATCATCTATTTTCCCCATAATGCTATCTTTCTCTTCATCACTTGCATTATCATTCCTGCTTGCATTATAAGTAAGCCTTCCTAATTCCTCAAAACACTTCGATAGCTTATTATTTTGCTCTGTCAAACTAATCTTCAACTTTGAACCATCAATAATTTTTTCAGTTTTTTCTACAGCAACATTAGCAGCAGATTTTAATGTTAATAAAGTATCTTCAAATAATCCCATAAAAAACACCTCTCTATATATTATATAATAACACCTACAGATAATTTAGTAAAGACTATATTTAACTAATAAATACCTCCACCAATAAATTCACGAATTAGTGATTCTTTTGGCACAAGATCCATATCTATTGGATAAAATCTTTCAACACCCGATAAAATCCTTCTTGAAAATTTGAAATGAACGCTGTCTGAATCAATCGATTTTAATAACGGAATAGCTTGATGGCATAGTACGCAGGGTTCATAAATATGAATAGAATTAACTGTCACATCACTTGTTCTTTTAAATGGATGTATATATAGAAATTCTCCTCTTCCAACTGAATCCCACATAGAAAAAGTATTTTCAGCGTCTGTTCCTCTAGATTTAAAGTCCCTTGCTAATCTTCTTATTAACCTTATATCCCTTCTTGAAAAAACAACTCCGTTGTAATCCTTTATTCCCTGTTTAACACTAATATAAGCCTTTAGGAGTCCTTCTTTAGGAAGATTTGCTGTAAATATAGGATTCAACGCATGTAAACCTTCTATTATTGCAATATCATTTTTCCCAAGTTCAATATGAGTTTTTTCTTTATATGGTGCTTTTAACTTAAAATTAAATTTCGGAGCTTCACAATAGCCATTTTTCATTAAAGAATATAAACATTCTTTAACTTGTTGAACATCAAGCGCTTCAACGGCTTCATAGTCATGTTTTCCATCTAGTAACATTGGGGCTTTCCCTCTACCTAAATAAAAATCATCTAGAGATATTATTATAGTTCTAGTTCCACGTCTAATTAATTCATCTCTTAGTTTATAAGCCGTAGTTGTTTTTCCGCTACTTGAGGGTCCTGCTAACATTAAAATCTTACACTTATTATCAGGGCTTAAAACATATTCTGCAAGATCAGAAATTTCATTTCTAAACATTCTTTCCATGCTATCAACAAACTCTTTAGGCGAATTTGCTGCCGCTTCGTTTATTTGTTCTAAACCAAAAACAAATTTAGTATATGAATTGCTAAAATTTCTCATAAAATTCTCTCACCTGACCTTTTCTTTTAATCATCTCATCAAATGATGAAATATACTCATATGGAAATTTATAATTAAATATCCGCTCAAGATAATCTCCACCCGGTTGTTTTAACTTCGTAACAGCACCCGCTCCGCATGCCAAAATTGTATGAGTTTCATCCATTACGTATACATTATAAATACATTCTTTTCCTTGTTTAGACCAGCCTACATTTTCTTGATTTCCAACCATCCTGCTTTGTCTATATAGATAGTATGGTATATAATCATTATCTTTTAAAACTTTTGATACATACTTTAACATCTTTGACGTTCTAATAGAATCATCAACGTAAAGTTTGTTCCCTTTTTCTGTTAAAGTCGATGCCTTCTTCATTGATAGTGTATGTATGGTAATACTTTCAGGTGTCATTTTGCAAATCTCGTCAATGCTATTAGCAAAACTTTCATAAGATTCATTTGGTAAACCTGCAATTAGATCCATATTTATATTATCAAATTTATATTTTCTTGCAAGGTTAAAAGCTTCAATCGTCTGCTTAGCTGTATGTTTTCTTCCTATACATTTTAAAATATCATCATTTAAGGTTTGAGGATTTATACTTATG
>CAKSUE010000092.1 GCA_934501135.1 uncultured Eubacteriales bacterium
CTATGGATACTACTATTACTACGGTAACGATGGCGAGAAGCATAAGAAGAGCAAGTAAGGCAGAGCTTTGAGGTTGGTGGAAGGCTGCTGTTTTGAGGAAGTAAGGTAGGCTGAGCAGCAAGGTTGGAATGAGGCTTTGCTTTGAGGAAGTATAGGAAAGATTAGGGAAAAGGTGCTTTGATGAGTAATTATATTGGTAATTTAGCAAAAAATGTATTTGATTTTTCTTTAACTGCAGTAGGTACGATATGTATTAGTCCGTTATTGGTTTATATAGCTTATAGGATAAAGAAAGAAGATCCGGGACCGATCTTCTTTGCGCATGAGCGTATTGGTAAGAATGGGAAACCTTTTCCTTGCTACAAGTTTCGTAGTATGGTTACTAATTCGCAAGAGATGCTTCAGCAATATTTGGCAGATAATCCAGCTGCTAAAGAAGAGTGGGAGCGAGAGTTTAAGCTTAAAAATGATCCACGCGTGACACCTATTGGAAAAGTGTTGCGTCGTACAAGCTTAGATGAGTTGCCGCAGATATTTAATGTTCTTCGAGGAGAAATGAGCCTTGTTGGTCCTCGTCCTGTTATTCAAGAAGAGCTTGATAAGTATTATGGTGAAACCGCAAAGCTTTATTGTACAGTGAAACCAGGAATTACTGGCCTGTGGCAGGTTAGTGGCAGAAGTGATACGACATATGATGAGCGTGTATCTATGGATGAATCGTACATAAACAACAGAAGTCTTTTGGGGGATATAGTAATTCTTTGGAAGACTATTGGCGTTGTTGCGTTAAAGAAAGGTGCATATTAATGGAGATTTTGTTTTTTTCTCAGTTTTATAAACCAGAAGCGATAGCAGCTTCTTTTAGAGCAACTGATAATGCTGAGTATTGGGCAGAAGCTGGAAATCAGGTATCTGTATTTACAGCTTATCCAAATTATCCTACAGGAAAAGTTTTTTATGGCTATGAAGTTAGACTGCTTAGTAAACAAACGTTAAATGGAGTCAAAGTTTATAGAAGTAAACTGATTATAAAAGCAAATACGAATATGCTTAACAGAATTGAAAATGCACTAAGTTTTTTCTTGTATGGGTTTTTTAATATATTATTTAATTTGAACAAGGTGGGTAAAAACTACGATGTGGTCTTGGCGACTTCTGGTACAATTTTTGCAGCATTGTTGGGGTGGTTTTATTCATCAGTGTATAGCAAACCTTTTGTTTTTGAGATAAGGGACTTAACTTATAAACAACTTATAGCTACAGGTAAGAATAAGGATAGTATAACTGTCAAGGGAATGAAGTTTTTAGAGGAATTCTTATGTAAAAGAGCTAAAAAAGTTGTAGTTGTGACAAATGGATTTAAAAAAATTTTGGTGGATAGTGGGATTCCTGGCGCTAAAATCCATGTGATTACAAATGGAGTGAATGTTACTAACAGCCAAAAAGATTTAAAGCACATAGTTACATTAAGCTATTATGGTACGTTAGGTATTTCTCAAAATATAGTAGATACATTTCAATATGCGAATGTTATAAAAAAGATAATTGATGATTTTCAATATCTTATTATTGGTGAAGGAGCACAAAAAAAGCTTATAGAGGAAGAAATTCGTAAATGTAATTACAGAGATATCAAATTAATGGATGGTATGAGTGCTGATGAGTTAGAGAAATATTATACATATACCAATATATCTGTTGTTACATTAAAGAAAAGTGAGGATTTTAAGTATACAATACCATCGAAAATATTTCAAATAATGGGAAGAGGCATTGCTGTTTTGTATATAGGTCCTGAAGGCGAGGCTGCTGATATTATTCGTAAATATGGAGCAGGAATTGTATTAACAGGAACTGTTGAAGAAGATTTAGGAAAATTAGCTGAGTTTTTCTTAAAAAATAATTGGCAAGACGAATTAATTAAAATGGGAAGAAATGGTTCGAAAGCAGTTTTGGAAAATTATTCAAGAAAAAAATTAGCTCGGGAGTATTTAAATGTATTAGAGGAAGCAGCGAAATAATGGTGTGGTTGTTATGAGTAAGTTTTTTCTTTTCTATAACACAGTTAAATATATGACTTATAGACAGTGGTATTATAGATTGTTTTATAGCATTAGGAATAAGTTAATTAACAGATATCCTGTGGATGTTATTAAAATAAATAATATAACAAAAATAAGATATATATATACATCTATACATACAGATAACAATGTAGTTAGCTGTGCTGAAGAGTTATTATCTAATGTTTTTGATACGGTTGGTGGAGTAAAGCTTAAGTTTAATGAAAATATTGATTGGGATTTAAAGAATAATACATACAGATTGTTGTGTTTTCGACTAAATTCATTTAAATATTTGTTGAGTTTATCAGATGCTTTTCATCAAACCTCTAACCAAGTATATATAGACAAAGGTTTTTATTTTATTGATGACTGGCTCAGAAAAAATCAAAGTAGAATTCAAGGAGATAAATGGAATCCTTATGTAATAGCTGAAAGGTTGATGAACTGGATTGGATTTATCTCTAACTATTGTGACAATGAAAAAGAATTAAGAGAATATGCTAAGCATATTGCAGCTCAAGCATATGAGCTTAAGAATTCTATAGAGTTTCAACTTGGAGCTAATCATTTGTTGAGTGAAGCTAGAGCACTTATGTATGCAGGTAAATTTCTTTCAGATGTAAAGCTTTATGATTTTGGTAAAAAAATCTTGCTGGAGGAAATGCAAGAACAATTTCTTCCAGATGGAGGACATTATGAACGTAGTGTATCTTACCATGTAGAGGCTTTACAGCAGGGTTTTGAAGCAAGCATGTTAATGAAGGAATTTGACGACAAAGATGAAGAGTTACTGAGCAAAAGCCTTTATTATCCGTTTGTTTTTTTAAATTCAATGATAATGTCGAATGGGAAAATACCATTAGTAAATGATGCTGCTTTAGATTATCCCTTTTTAGCTACAGATTTTTTATCTGTAGCCAATATTTTGGGATGGAAACCTAAAAATACTAATTATGGTGACTATAGTATCAGATGGAATCTTGCTGAGAATAAGATGGTTGAAGAGCTAGAAGAAAAAACATTATTTCCTGATACAGGCTTTTATTGTTCTAGTTTTACGAGCAAAGGGCATAAGTTTTCTATCTTCTTTGACTTTGGAGATAATGGCCCTGATTATAATCTTGGTCATACACATGCAGATGCGTTGAATATATTGATTACTGTAGATGAAAAATCACTATTAGTTGATAGTGGAGTATTTTCATATATGCCAGGTATGCAAAGGGATTATTGCCGAAGCACTGCCGCTCACAATACCATTGAAATAGATGGTAAAAGCAATGCTGAAATATGGGGAGCTTTTAGAGTTGCGAAAAGAGGTCACACACGTTTATTAGAGTATGTTGATGCAGAAGATAATGTAGCCATTTCTGCCTCTTATGATGGCTATTCAAAAATTTTGGGGAGACAAATGATACATAATAGAAAAGTATGCATTGATAAAAAAGAATGTATTATTGAGATTTTTGATAGCTTTGAAACTAAAACTAATATATATACTGGAAATATTAATTATCACATTGGACCAATGTCTGATGTGAGAAAAATCTCTAATAATATTATTACGATAGATAATATTCATACCTTGGAATTCTCACAAAGCGTTGACTTGAAGGATTGTGAGATTGCTGAAAGGTTTGGAATTACACAAAATGCTAAATTAGCTAGCTCTTGTATCAACATTTCTAATGATGTTGTTTATATTACAAAGATAAAATTGTTTAATTAGGAGGAATTTAAAATGGTTAATGTAATAGGTTTAGGCTATATTGGTTTACCAACAGCTTTAATGATGGCCTCTCATGGCGTGGAGGTTATCGGTACTGATTATAACAAGAAATTGGTGGATACTTTGAATGCAGGCCATACTACTTTTAAAGAGGATGGATTGGATAAACTTTTTGATGAAGCCGTAAAAGCTGGGGTTAAATTTACAACAGAGTACCAAAAGACTGATATGTATATAGTGTCTGTTCCTACGCCTTATGATAAATTTAGTAAAAAAATAGATGCTTGTTATGTTGTCGCAGCTGTAAAAGATATAATGAAAGTTTGTCCCAAAGGTGCAACTGTGGTTATTGAATCTACTGTTTCTCCTGGTACTATTGATAAATTTGTACGACCAGTAATTGAAGAAAATGGTTTTAAGATTGGAGAGGATATTAACTTAGTACATGCACCGGAACGAATTATTCCTGGAAATATGGTATATGAATTATTACACAATAACCGTACCATTGGCGCAGATAATCTTGAAATTGGTGAAAAGGTAAAGAAATGTTATGCATCCTTCTGCCAAGGTGAGATTGTTGTTACTGATATTAAAACTGCTGAGATGACTAAAGTAGTTGAAAATACATTCCGCGCAGTTAATATTGCTTTTGCTAATGAATTGGCAAAGATTTGTCGTCATGATAACATGGATGTTTATGAAATCATTAAAATATGCAATATGCATCCGCGTGTAAACATTCTGCAGCCTGGTCCTGGGGTAGGTGGTCATTGTATTAGTG
>CAKSUE010000093.1 GCA_934501135.1 uncultured Eubacteriales bacterium
CTGCTCTTCTGGCTGCGGATCGTTCTTACAGACTTTTGCAAACACACTTGGCTATTCTATGGATAATTTTTCCAAATTAGGCCTGTTTGCAAAATATCCAGTTGATCTTGGATCAAGATGTACGGTATTTATGAATTCATCTGTTAAGCAGGCTCAAAAAGATGGTGCAACAATAGAAGATATCTCTGCTGGATTATCTTTAAGTGTTGTTAAAAATGCTTTATATAAAGTTATAAGAGCTTCTTCACCAGAAGAATTAGGCAAAAACATAGTAGTTCAGGGCGGTACGTTTTTAAATGATGCTGTTTTAAGAGCATTTGAATTAGAAATGGGCACCAATGTAGTAAGATCTAATATATCAGGACTAATGGGGGCATATGGTGCAGCAATTTATGCAAAGAGTCAAGATAATAAAAAGAGTAATATAATTAGTAAAAAGGAGCTCGATAATTTTACGCATAAAATAAAGGTAGCATCGTGCGGATTATGCAGTAATAATTGTAGGCTTACAATTAACACATTTGATAACGGAAGAAAGTTTATTGGTGGAAACAGATGTGAAAAACCTATTACAAAAAGGAACTCTGATAATAGTTTAAACATTTATGATTATAAAATACATTTATTGGAAAAATATATGAATTCAGAGGGCAAGAGAGGAACTATTGGTTTACCGTTAGGATTAAATATGTATGAACTCTTACCGTTCTGGAGCAAATTCTTTTCAACTCTAGGATTCAAAGTTATAACTTCTCCTTTTTCAAGCCGAAAACTATATATAAGCGGCCAGCAGACTATTCCATCAGATACTGTATGTTTCCCTGCAAAACTTATGCATGGCCATGTAAAATATCTTATTGATAGTGGTGTTGATGCCATTTTTTATCCATGCATGTCGTATAATTTAGACGAAGGTTTAGGAGATAATCATTATAATTGTCCTGTTGTTGCATATTATTCAGAAGTTATTTCTGCTAATATGAAGGAAACTTCTAAAGTCAAGTTTATAAACGATTATATTGGAATACACAGATCCAAAGATTTTCCTGGTAAAATTACCAATATTCTTTTAAAATATTTTCCCGGAATAGATATTAAAGAAGTTCAGAAAGCATCTAAGGCTGCATACGTTGAATATTATAAATATCTCGATGATATTCGCTCTAAAGGAGAAGATATTATAAAAGAGGCAAACAGATTAAACAAAGAAGTTATTGTTCTTTCGGGCAGACCGTATCATATTGATCCTGAAATAAACCATGGAATAGACAAACTTATCTCTAGTTATGGTGTTGCTATAATATCTGAAGATGTAGTAAGTTATCATATGAATAAATTTAAAACAACTGTATTAAATCAATGGACTTACCACGCAAGATTATATGCAGCAGCAAAGTATATTTCTGATAAGCCAAATATGAATTTAGTACAGTTAGTGTCTTTTGGCTGCGGTGTAGATGCAATAACCACCGATGAAGTTCGAGATATACTTGAAAAGTCTGGTAAAATATATACACAGATCAAAATAGATGAGATTACTAATTTGGGCACAGTTAAAATAAGGCTAAGAAGTTTGTTTGCCGCAACCAAAGCTCAAAAAAAGAAACAACAACTACTCTATTCTAAGGTATAACTATCTAATTCAAACGCCTTTATGAAAGGAATGAATACAATTATGGCAGAGCTAAAGTATAGTAAAGACAACCGTCTTTTATTTACAAAAGAGATGAAAAATGAGTATACAATTCTGCTACCTATGATGGCACCAATACATTTTAATATAATAAAAAATGTATTTACACATTATGGGTATAAAGCTGTGCTGCTAGACACAGAAGGCCCAGAAATAGCCGCAACGGGATTAAAATATGTACATAATGATACATGTTATCCGGCGATATTAGTTATAGGCCAGTTTATACATGCGCTGCAAAGCGGAAAATTTGATACTTCAAAAACTGCATTAATGATTACTCAAACAGGCGGTGGATGCAGAGCATCTAACTACATACATCTATTAAGAAAAGCTCTTAAAAAGGCTGGATTTGAAAATGTACCTGTAATATCTTTAAATTTATCTGGACTTGAAAAAAACAGCGGATTTAAACTCAATCTTTCTATGATAAGAAGATTTGCTGCAGGCATTATTTATGGCGATGCTCTAATGCTTTTAAATAATCAAACAAAGCCTTATGAGATAAATAAAGGCGAAAGCAATAATCTTGTTCAAAGTTGGATAGAAAAATTAACTCTTCAATTTAATTCCGGAAATGGATATACCAAAAAGCAAATATCAAAAAATTTAGATTTAATTGTTGAATCTTTTGCAAACATACCTATTTTAAAAGTACCTAAAGTTAAAGTTGGTATTGTTGGAGAAATATATGTAAAATATTCTAGTTTGGGTAATAATGGCCTTGAAAAATTTTTAGAAGAGCAAGACTGTGAAGTCTGTATACCTGGTATAATTGGTTTTGCTTTGTTTAAGGTAGATAACAGGCTTGAAGATATTAAACTTTATGGCGGAAACAGTATTAAATATAATACTATTAATCTTTTAATGAAATATCTTTTAAGTATTGAAGATATACTTATAAAATCAGTTAAGAAGCGTAGTGATATTTTTACACCACCCTCATACTACAGCCATACTAAAGAGCTAGTAAAGGGTGTTATAGGCTATGGTAATAAAATGGGTGAAGGTTGGTTATTAACCGCAGAGATGCTGGAGTTAACTGAACTGGGATATGAAAATATTGTATGCGCTCAACCATTTGGATGTTTACCTAACCATATATGTGGAAAAGGAATGGTACGTAAAATTAAATCTGTTGACGAAAGGGCAAATATAGTCACAATTGATTATGATCCTGGTGCTACAAAAGTTAATCAAGATAACAGAATTAAATTAATGTTATCTGTTGCAAAAGAAAAACTTTCAACTGATGATGAAAACATTGTTGAAAAATCGGATGAAAGAACCGAAGTCTTTATTGCTGACCCTACAATAGCTTTAGAGACTTTTACAAAATCGCATTAATATTTTTGTCGGGTATAGATTATGCCCGACTTTTTAATTTTAAAAACAATATAAATTTCGACTTTTATCTTTACTAAAAAATAGTATAATATATAAATATATAAACAATTTTCTATTAAATTTAGGATTTAATAGATTTTGATAGGAGGGTAAATATGAGTTTTAAAGAAATAAATGTTAAAGACCTTAGCAAAAACCCTTTCAAGTTAATTGGTGATGATTGGATGTTAGTAACGGCAGGAGATGAAAAAAATTTCAACACAATGACTGCTAGTTGGGGTGGTTTTGGGGTATTATGGGATAAAAATGTAGCCTTTTCATTTGTGCGTCCTCAAAGATACACATTTGAATTTTTAGAAAAATCGGACTATTATACCTTAACATTTTATACTGAAGATTATAAAAAACCTCTTATTGACTGTGGGAAAAAATCTGGCAGAGACTGCGATAAAGTAAAAGAAGCCGGACTTACTGCAGATTTTTCTGAAAATGCGCCTTTCTTTAAAGAGGCAAATATTGTATTAATATGTCATAAAATGCATGAACAGTTTATAGATCCTAATTGTTTTGTTGACGCAATTATTGAAAACTCATATCCTAATAAAGATTACCACAAAGTTTTTATTGGAGAGATTATTAAAGCGATGGTGAAAAATTAAATGTGCAAAACAGCGCTAATAACCGGTGCATCAAGGGGAATCGGAAGAGAAACTGCTATTTTATTTGCTAAATCTGGTTACAATGTAATAATAAATTATTTAAATTCTGAATCCTCTGCCCTATCACTTTGCGACCAATTATCTGAATATAAAAATAAAATTATTGCAATTAAGGCCGACGTTTCTAATTCTAAACAAGTTAAAAAGATGGTAGAAACAGCAAAAAACAGTTTCGGAAAAATAGATGTTCTTATAAACAATGCTGGTATAGCACAGCAAAAACTTTTTACAGATATATCGGAACACGATTGGGATAACATGTTTAATATTAATATTAAAGGAATGTATAACTGTTGCAAAGAAATTGTTCCTATGATGATACACGAAAAGAGTGGCAAAATTATAAACATCTCGTCTATATGGGGTATAACGGGGGCATCATGTGAAGTACATTATTCTGCATCTAAAGCTGCCGTAATAGGTTTTACTAAAGCCTTAGCAAAAGAATTAGGTCCTTCTAATATAAATGTAAACTGCGTTGCTCCTGGAATTATAGATACAGACATGAATGGATCTATTGATAAAACAACATTAGATATTTTAAAAGATGAAACGCCGCTTGGAGTTATAGGTAAGTGTGAAAATATTTCACATACAATTTTGTTTCTAGCAAGTGATAATGCCTCATTCATCACAGGGCAAGTGGTTAGCCCTAATGGGGGATTCGTAATATAACCTAATATAAAAACTAAAGCTCTTACCCAAATTTTTTTGGATAAGAGCTATTTTTATATACAATAAGTAATTAAAACAAACTCAACAATTTACCTACCGCCATATAAACTATCATTCCTAATGGC
>CAKSUE010000094.1 GCA_934501135.1 uncultured Eubacteriales bacterium
ATATACAAGTTCATTTATAAAATAAAACACAATTTATATTTTAAAAAGATCATCCTGAAATAACCAGGACGATCTTTGTTGACATACATATTAATTTGTTGATCACACTTTTCTATTTTTATTTGAAAGCTTGCTATACATAACCATTAAAACGATTATTAAGAAAAGTATGATAAGTGAAGCAAATATAAACTGATAAAATATCATATTACTATAAAAAATAACAAAATTTCTTAGCGCTTGATTAATTATAAGAATATTATTTATCTTTCCAGATATAAAATATATTGCAGGAATAATGATAGCAAATAAAAATTCACCTTCCAAAGCATATATATAATATCTAAGAGACTTCCATTTGGAAATTAAAAATATAAATATAGCAATAAACAGTATAGAAATACTTAACACAATAATTGCTATATTAACAGGCTTGATGAAAGAATTTATTAAAAGCGAAAGTTGATTATTAAAAGGAATACTAATAACATTTAAATATTCCTCTACACATGTTTGAGCAAAATATTTTAGAGATTCACTTATTTCATCTGTAACTTTAATATTTCTTCTATTTGCTTCCTCAACAAACTCATTATAAAGCGTCTCTTTTAGTTCAGATACATCAATATCAGCATTAGTATTCGAATAGATACTATGAACTATAAACTTTGCATCTGCTTCAATCATTTTTATATCTATAATATCGCTAAAGAATTCTCTATTAAAACCACTTGCACCTTCATATAAGGCCATTTGTTCCTCTGAGTCATTCTTTACTTGATAATAAAAATTACTTTTGTCCATAGCTTTTATCATAAAATTCTCATTTAATACTGTAATTTTCATAATTATTAAAAAAATAAGAAAAAATGATAGTAAACACATTAAAAAAGAAAAAATGGATGAAATAACACATCTCATTTTATATCTACTTTTCGAATTCATAAATTCCCCCCACTAACTATTAAAATCAATAGTAGGACCTGATATTAACTCTGCATATACAAAGTATCTTTGAGTTTTGAATCCTAATACATCAAACGGATAACAAGTATACATAATCAAATCATATTCTCCACTAGTTAGAGGGTACGCAGATGTATCGTCTCTGTGTGCAGGCTTAGCATCTGTTATACTATACACATAATCACCATAGTTTGTTTTAATATTAACTTTATAACCTGGCTGAACATTTTTTAAACCATTAAAATATGTGTTATTATGTCCCGCAATAAGCGTTGTACCGCCGCCCCCGGGCACACTGCTGCCATTGTAAACTCCTACACCATTCCTAATATCTTGCATACTATCGCCAAAATACAAATCAACATTTTGTATATCAGTATTTTCAATTGAAATTGATCCAAATATTTCACCTAATGCCGGGAATTGCATCTCACTAAGTTTAATTACTCCGTTAGACGAATTTACACCTTCTCCTGTATAAATAGTTTTTGTATTAGATTGAGAATAATCTTTTGAAAAAACCATATCTAATACAGACACAACAGGGGTTAATATAGGTGATAGCACTAGATAAAATGAAATAAAACTAACTGTAATAAAAACTAAAGGAAGAATTATAAAATTCTTCCCAAAAGTTTTTTCTTTATTAGACTTGGGCATTGTACTAATCCTTCAACAATTTAAATTTAAATGCTACAAAACTAGCACCCATCAACATAACAATAGTTGAAGACATAACTATAATCATATTGGTTAGATTAATATCTGCACCTGTTTGCTTAATTGCACTTTTACTTGTCTGTGTGCTGCCTGAACCCTTTGCTGAACCATTTGATGAACCACTTGATGAACCATTTACTGAAGAATAATCAGGTTTTACTTTAGTAGCACTACCCTTAGTAAAAGTTGATAATACATTTCCATCAGAATCTGTTACAACAATTTCACTAGCACCAATTGCAATACTTACATTCGCAATATCAGCAGCTTTCCTAATCACGAGCCGAGCATTAGGTTCAGCTCTTAGTTCAGCAACACTATCGCATGTCTTTGCAATATCCTGAACAGTTTCGATGCAGTGAACAAGATCATCTAATTCCTCAGAAGATAACTTTTCCTGTACTAGATAGTTCTTTGCAGTTTGCATGTCCTGAACAGAGATATAATAAGACTCACCTGTACTCAAAGTTACACCTTGTTCTAGGGCATTCAAAACATCTTGATTAGATGCTGCAAAAGCTGTAGACATAGATGCAAATAGAAGCATACATGCCATAACAATACCTAGAAGCTTTTTCGTTTTCATAACTCAACACCTCTTCAAAAATAATTTTATAGAATAGACTAATGTCTAACTATGTATAATAATATAACATAAAGCACATTATATGTCAAACATTTTAATATTTTTAGTTTAAATAGACTAATATAGGAGAAATATATAGTATTTTTTTGCGTCAAAATAATGAAATCAATAAATATTATACCGCTTAATAATTTCACTAATCGATATAAACATTGAAAACAACAAAAATATCGGTTATAATAATATAATATAAAAATTATATAATATTATAGAAAATTTTATGTTTTATATAGTATATCATTTTTAATGTAAAAATTAAATAGGTTAGGAGACGCTAATTTATGGAAGAAATGAATCTCGCTTTAACTGTATTATTATCTGGACTTATAGTAGTCTTTTTAGCACTAATTGCCCTAATTTTTATAATAAAGGGTTCTGGAAAAATAATTGGCAAATTTGAGGAAAATATAAATAGTACAAAAAAAGATAGTATTAGTGATACAAATAATAAATCAGTCATAACAGAATACATTGAAGACGACATAAATAATGATGTTCCAGAAGAAATTATTGCAGTCATATCTGCAGCAATATATTCTATATACGGTTATAAACAAAAAATTCATTCAGTTAAACGTGTAAAAAAATCAAGCTCAAATAGACCCATTTGGGGATCTGTTGGAGTTATAAATAATACTCGTCCCTTTTTTAATAGAGACTTTTAAATTTATAAATAAATAACGAAAGGATGATACTCTATTGGAAATATTTAATGAATTTAAAAATACTATTCAAAGTCTTATAAGTGGAACAGGCTTCTTATCGCTAGGTTGGCAAAATTACGTTATGATAATAATTTCAGGTATACTAATTTACTTAGCAATAGCAAAAAAATTTGAACCTCTTTTATTGCTACCTATAGCATTTGGTATGTTGTTAGTAAATTTATATCCATCTATAATGGCTACACCAAGTACCAACCTTCAATTAGTAAGCCAATATATTGCAGACCATGGGTCGGCTGCAAATTATCCAACTGTTATGCTTGAAGGGCAAGAGTATTATCAAGTACCAACTAATGGTGGTTTATTATATTATTTATATCAGGGTGTTAAGTTAGGCATATTCCCTCCATTAATCTTCCTTGGTATTGGAACAATGACAGACTTTGGGCCACTAATATCAAACCCTAAAAGTTTCTTATTGGGTGCTGCTGCACAATTGGGAATTTTTATAACATTTATTGGAGCAATACTCTTAAAATTTGAACCTTCTCAAGCTGGCTCAATTGCTATTATAGGCGGTGCAGACGGTCCAACAGCTATATTTGTTACTTCCAAACTTGCACCAGAATTGTTAGGTCCTATTGCAGTTGCAGCATATTCGTATATGGCATTAGTACCAATTATACAACCTCCAATTATGAGGGCTCTTACTACTGAAAAAGAACGTAGTGTTGTGATGGAACAATTAAGACCTGTATCTAAGTTAGAAAAAATAATATTTCCTATAATAGTCACATTAATAGTAGCTCTAATTCTACCAGACTCTACTCCTTTAACAGGTATGTTAATGTTAGGAAATCTATTTAGAGAGAGTGGAGTTGTTTCTAGACTATCAAATACTGCACAAAACGAACTTATGAATATCGTTACTATATTCCTCGGGGTTACTGTAGGCGCAACGGCAACCGGAAAAGTTTTTCTAAATGTTAGTACACTATCAATAATAGCATTAGGATTGATTGCGTTTTCATTTGGAACTGCTGGTGGAGTATTATTTGGTAAAATTATGTATAAAGTAACAAATGGAAAAGTTAACCCACTTATTGGATCTGCAGGTGTATCTGCTGTTCCTATGGCAGCAAGAGTCGCCCAAAAGGTCGGGCAAGAATCTAATCCATCTAACTTTTTATTAATGCACGCAATGGGACCGAATGTAGCAGGTGTTATTGGATCTGCTATAGCTGCCGGTGTTTTATTAAGTATATTGGGATAAACTTATAAATAAAAGGCCACAGTATAAATTTAAAATACTGTGGTCTTCTTCTGTCTAATCACACTTAAATTTTGATAAAACGCACGGCACACAGTTATCCGTATGAAAGTATGTAACCATTTTTAAAGAAATAAAACGTGTTGCATTTCTTTGCAAAATGAGCTTAGAATTAGTCATTAGTGGTTATCTATTATTGCAACTCAAATACACATTTTTTATTATAATTTATTTCTAATTAAAAAAATTAAATTACTCTAACCATCTACCAGTTTCTAAATC
>CAKSUE010000095.1 GCA_934501135.1 uncultured Eubacteriales bacterium
GTTTTACGTGTCGCGATGATTATAGGGCTTTGCCCGCATATGAAATACCACGCGTTTGACGCGTGGATGTTTATTGTTATTATATAAGTGGTAAGCTTATTTGACATAAATGTTAATATGATGTAAAATTATAGAAATAAATGGGGTGCTTAATTGCTGAGATCGAGATAAACTCGGAACCCTTAACCTGATCCAGGTAATGCTGGCGGAGGGAAATCTAGTGTTTATTTTTATCCGCCTATTTGTTTAGGTGGATTTTTTTATTTAAATATATAATAATAAATTTAAGTGTTAGTTTAAAACTGTTATGGGAGTTTTTGGTGAATGTGTAGTTTTAAAAAAGCTTTTTCTAAGTTTTCATCTGTTATATTTGTATTATTAATAATCTTAGTATGGCAGGTGGTTTCGGGGTTAGGTGTAGTGGGGAAATTTATGCTTCCATCACCAATTGATGTAATAGTTGCATTTTATAATGATTTTTTTGTTCTGATTTCAAATTCAATTACAACATTAAAAGAAGCCATACTTGGTTTATTGGTTTCTATTATAATTTCATTTGTAACAGCGTTTGTTATGGATAAATTTGAATTTGTTTATAAAGCTGCATATCCTATTCTAATTATAACTCAAACTATACCTGTGGTAGCTATTGCGCCACTTCTAGTTTTGTGGTTGGGATATGATATAAAACCTAAAGTCGTTTTAGTGGCTATTGTTTGCTTTTTTCCTATAACTGTTGGTCTTTTGGAAGGTTTAAAGACTATAGATTCAGATAGTATAAGGCTTGTGAAATCTATGGGAGCAACAAACATTCAAATTTTTAGATATGTTAAATTTCCATCATCACTACCATTATTCTTTGGTGGGCTAAAAATAGCTGTGTCTTACTCTGTGGTGGGAGCAGTAATTGCTGAGTGGCTTGGTGGATATGATGGTTTGGGAGTTTATATGATAAGGGTAAAAAAATCGTATGCATTCGATAAAATGTTTGCTGTGATTTTTTTGATTTCTTTTATAAGCCTATTGTTAATAAAAGCTGTAGATTTATTTAGGGCAAAAGTTATGCCATGGATAAGTGTGTTAAAGGAGGAGTAATATGTATAGTAAAATAAAATATATAATATGCCTGTTTTTATTTGTTGTATTATTCTGCTCGTGTGGCAACACAGATACAGTGGATTTTAATAAGATAGACTTTGTTTTAGATTGGATACCCAATACAAACCATACAGGCATATATGTAGCCGATAAGCTGGGATATTTTGAGGAGGAAGGCATAAAAGTATCGATTAAGCAACCTCCCGAAGATGGAGCGACAACTATAGTAGCATCTGGCAAAGCCCAGTTTGGAGTAGATTTTCAAGATTCTTTAGCTTCAGCTTTTTCGCTTGATGAGCCAATGCCTATAACTGCGGTTGCAGCAATTTTACAACATAATACTTCTGGAATAATTTCTTTGAAAAGTAAGGAAATAACAAGGCCTTCAGAATTAGAAAACAGGACGTATTCGGTTTGGAACGGACCAATAGAAATTCCAATGCTAAAATATATTATTGAAAAAGATGATGGGAATTTTAATAAAGTCAACCTTATGCCTAATACAGTTTCTGATGTTATTAATGGTCTAAACTCTGATGTAGATGCTATGTGGATATATTATAATTGGGATGGCATTGCAACAGAAGTTAAAGGACTTGATACAAATTTCTTTTACTTTAAAGATATTGATCCTGTTTTAGATTATTATACACCTGTAATAATTGCAAATAATGATTATATACAGAGCAACCCAGATATTACTAAAAGATTTTTAAGGGCGATTTCTAAGGGATATGAATATTGCATAAATAATCCAAATGAAGCAGCTGAGATACTTCTTAAAGAAGTTCCTGAACTAGATAGAGATATAACAATTAAAAGCCAAGAATGGGTAAGTAAACAGTATAAAGCGGAGGAGTCTGAGTGGGGCCATATAGATTCAGAAAGATGGAACAGTTTTTATAGATGGGTTTATGATAATTCACTTATTTCTAATAATATAGCTGATAATTTTGGTTTTACAAATTATTATTTACCTTGAGGGGATATTATAAGAATGAAATTGATTGCAACAGATATTACAAAGAGTTATAATAATAAAAATATAATACAAAATGTAAATGTTAGCTTGGATAAAGGTGAAGTAGTTAGCCTATTGGGAGTAAGTGGAGTTGGTAAGACGACTGTTTTTAATATTTTGTCTGGCTTGGTGAGGCCCGATGAGGGTAAAGTTTTTTTGGATAATAAAGATATAACAGGAATTCCTGGTAATGTTAGTTATATGCTTCAGAGAGATCAACTCTTTGAATTTAAGACTATTATAGATAATATATCTTTACCTCTTGTTATAAAAGGAACTAAGAAAAAAAAAGCCAGGGATATTGCAAAGTCTTATTTAGATAAATTTGGACTTAACGGATATGAGGGAAAATATCCAAAACAACTTTCAGGTGGTATGCGTCAAAGAGCTGCTTTTTTAAGGACGTATCTTTTCTCAAGTGAAGTGGCTCTTTTAGATGAACCTTTTAGTGCATTAGATCCTTTTACAAAATATAATATGTATAAATGGTATTTAGATGTTATTAGAGATATTAAGTTATCTACTATATTTATATCGCATGATATTGATGAATCTATTTTATTGTCTGATAGAATATATGTGATGTCTGGGTGGCCGGGAAGAATTACTGAAGAAATAAAGATAGATAATAAACCTGATGATATTGAAAACTTTACTCTTGAACAAAACTTTATAGATTATAAAAGACAAGTAGTAAATGCAATGAGGGAAAACTTAAAACAAAAGAATATATAAATCTGAGAGGTAGCAATTGATCAATCCTCTAAGGTTTGAACAAAGTGAAAGCCAGCCATTCTTAAGATGGCTGGCTTTCTTATGCACTTATAGGGCTTTTTCATACCACGTCTTTAAGGTGTGGTTATGATTTTGTAATTTTATATTGTATATCTCTGCAGATTGACATGATTTCTGAAAATAACTGCTTTGTTTCCTCTGAGTAGTTTACAGATTTAGATGCCATGTTGTCTAAAATTTCTTTTTCTCTTTCCTCATTTAGTATTGGAATATTTGACTTTATTTTTATATCTGCTATTTTTTTGCATAGGTCTAACCTCTGAACAAACAGATCTAATATTTGACTATCTATAATATCTATATTTTTTCTTAGGGATTCAAGTGTCATATTACATTATCCTCCATTACTAAATTAATTATTGCTATTGCAGTAGCAGATTCTATAACTGGAACTGCTCTTGGAACAATACATGGATCATGCCGTCCCTTTATTGATAAGGTGGTTTGTGTATTTGTTGAAATGTCAACAGTTTGTTGTTCCATAGATATTGATGGTGTTGGTTTTATGGCGGTTCTGAATACTATTGGCATTCCAGATGATATTCCACCAAGTATTCCGCCATGGTTGTTTGTTGATGTTTTTATTTTATCATTTTCTATAATAAATGCATCGTTATTTTCGCTGCCTTTTAAATATGTGCAATTGAATCCATTACCAAACTCTATGCCTTTAACTGCGGGAATTCCAAAAATAATTGAAGAAATTTGATTTTCAATTCCACCGAATATAGGAGAACCTATCCCTGCTTTTAATCCTGTTACTGCACACTCTATTATTCCTCCAACGCTATCATGTGAGGCCTTTGCGCTTTCTATTAAATCTCTCATTGGTTTTTCTTTAGATTTATCAATTAAAGGAAATGTTGACAGGGCAAGGTCTTTAGCAAGAGAGTCGTCTATATGTATATTATTAAATGGAATGTCATTAATGCTGGATATAGAATATATATGTGAGGATATATTAATTCCATGACGATTAAGTATTTGTTTACATATTGAACCTGCCAATGTAAGAGGTGCAGTTAGTCTTCCTGAAAAGTGTCCTCCTCCTCTTATATCGTTAAATCCTTTATATTTTATGTTACCGGTAAAGTCAGCATGACCGGGGCGAAGTATAGATTCAATATTTTTATAATCTTTACTTCTGGTATCTGAATTGTTTATTATAGCGCAGATAGGAGTTCCAGTTGTATGATTTTTTAATATTCCTGAAACAAATTTAGGTATATCAGCTTCTTTTCTTTTTGTAGATGTAGGATCATTTCCTGGGGCGCGCCTTCTTAACTGAGCATAAACTTCATCAAAGTCTATTTTCTCGCCGGAGGGGAGTCCATCTATAACTATGCCTATAGCTTCACCATGGCTTTCACCAAATATTGATATTTTTACAGATCTACCCCATGTTGATGACATTTGAAGCACCTCCAAGCGTGTTATAGTCTTCAAAAAAAGTTGGGTAAGATTTATTTATACTTTGTGCATTTGTTATTGTAATATCTCCAGTTGCTTTTATAG
>CAKSUE010000096.1 GCA_934501135.1 uncultured Eubacteriales bacterium
AGTTTCAAGAAGAGAAAAATCCATTCTTAATGGAATGCGCAAAAAGCTGCAAGAGTAAATGTGGCTGCATATGAGTCTTGAATTATTGTACTATAACATATATAATATTTATATACAATAAGAGGGGGCTGATCATATGTTTTGTACTAATTGTGGAAAGACTATACCTGATGATAGTAGCTTTTGCGGATATTGCGGTGAGCATCTTGATAGAGATATAGAAAATGACAATAAAGAAATTGAGTACGGAAAGACAGTAGAAAATATTGATAAAAGTCCGTTAAAAACGTCCGCAGAGAAAGATAATAATGATCTCTCTGGAAAAGAACATGAGACCTCAACAGATAATATTGAGAATGATGATAAATCTGTAATAAATAGTACAAAACAAACAAACCAGGAGCTCCATGAAGAAAGATCTGAAGATAGCAAAACTATTGTGGACAAGCATGAAAAAAATGAGAAACGTTGGTCTGTTTTAGATAAAATAAATGCGAATAAAGAGGAAAAATTACAAGGAAAAAGTAAATATGATACTGCAGAAATAAAGTATCCACCTGATATCCCTGTGGATCTTTATAAAGTAAATAAAAGTATTCAGCAATCTGTAATTCCTGCAGGAGTTAAAGTTGTTAATAAATATAACAAACCTCTTAGCACAGTTTCTTTTTTTCTAACACAGATAGTTTTATGGTTGCCTATTATAAATATAATATTACTTTTAATTTGGGCTTTTAGAAAAAAATCAAACGCTAACCGAAAGGCATATGCAAGGTCTATTTTAATTTGGTTATTGTTAATAGTGATTGCATTAGTAATAGGAATAATCACATTACTTGCTTTGGGATACCCTCTTAATATTAATTACTGGTTAAATGAGATACAACAAACACAAAATGTATAAAAATAAAAACGCATGTATTATTAATATTACATGCGTTTGAATTATTCTTCATTAGGTATTGTTAGATTATTTGATTCATAAAAATTTTTTTTGATTTTTTTCAGTTTTTCTAAATGAAAATTGAACTTATAACACACAGAACTAATCCTATCTTCAATTGTTGCAGTGCCTATTTTCAAATCATCTTTTAGTTTATCTATATCTACCATAAATAGATAAACTTCTTTAGCTATATCATCAATAATTGAAATAGCATCCATCGCTTGTGTTTGAGATTCTTCGATCATTTTGAGCGCGGTAGACTCTGCTTTAAGCTGTATTCTAAGAAGATTTCCCTGAAGTTCGTCATACCTTTTACTTTTCCATGTTAGCTTGTCTATTTGTTCCTGAAGATGAGACTTTTCTTCTATATAATTAATTAGCTCTTTTTCAAAGGATAAAATATCACTATCCTTTTGCATAATAGTTTCAGCAAAAGCCGATTGGTGATTTTTTAACGACTCATAAATTTTTACCTTTTCCTCTTTTACAGAGGCAAGAACATCGTTTTGATGTTTTAAAGTTTCTTTAAGTTCGTTATTTTCAAATTCAAGTGTTTTTAATTTTTGCCTTAATTCATTAATGTAGCTATTACCCTGTAATTCATTCAATGCATTTACCTCCAACTGTTTATAGCAGCTTTTTCTTTTTTAGAATGAACCAAGCTAAAACCATTAATACACCCATTATTGAAAATGGAGCCCACCAAATATCCATAAGGGGGATACCGGGGTTATTCATTCCATATATGCCAGAAATTATTGTAGGAATAGTCATAATTAATGTTATAGATGTTAAAACTTTCATAACAATGTTTAGGTTGTTAGATATGATAGAGGCGAAAGCATCCATAGTGCTTGAAAGGATGTTGATGTGTATTTCTGCCATTTCAACACCCTGTTTAATTTCTATAATTACATCTTCAAGTAGATCTTGGTCTTCATCATATAATTTAACATATTTTCCTCTTAAAAGTTTCTCAAGTGTAATATTATTAGATTTAAGTGAAGTTGAAAAATAAACAAGAGATTTTTCTATTTCAAGAAGTTGAATAAGCTCTTTATTTTTCATAGATTTACGTAATTCACGTTCAGTATGATATGTTAATTTATCGATCTGATTTAAATACTGCAGATATTTACTTGCCATTCTAAACATGATATGAAAGACGAATTGAGTTCTAAAATGAGTGTAAACATTTCTAACAACGCCATCGGCAAATTCACTTACAATTGGGTTATCCTCTATAGAAATAGTAATAACATTTTGAGGAGTAATCATTATACTTAATGGCATTGTAGAGTAGGCCAAACGACCATCACGTTTTTCAACAATAGGAGTATCAATAATTATTAGTGTTATTCCATTTTCATGGTCAATATGTGACGATTCTTCCTTATCAAGCGAAGCTTTTAGGAAATCAGGTTCTATATTAAACTTTTCGATAATTTCATTAATTTCATTTTCTTCAGGTTCAACATAGCTGATCCAGCAACCTGGTTCATAATTTTCTATTTGAGATATGCGATTGTTTATAGTTTTATAATAAGATACCATTTATTTCATCCACCTTTTTACGGGCGAATGAAACTGCTTCGCCCTAAATATTTGAATTTTTATTTTTATAAGTATTACTGGGGTCTGGTGCCATAAAATCACCTCAAGAAAAAAATTAATCTTTCAAGCCTACATATAATATAATTATATCATAAAAAAGTGTTAATGCCAATAAATAATACTTATTAACCGACACCTAAATCTGTATTATTTAAGAGAATTTCAATTTTGGGATTATTTGCAATTTGTGGATAAACTGAATTGATAAACCAATTAATCAAATCGTTGTCTCTTTTTATATCAGTAGTATTCTCTGAAAAAACGTTTACACTAAAATAGTCAAAATAATTAATTGCAGTTTCTATATCATTTATAATAGTATTCTTTGTTTGCCCTTCAGTACCAATTAAGAGACAACAACCTTTAAAGTATTTTGATATTTCTTTAGCTGTTACAGAAGCAGGAATACCTTTTTTCCACTCGTTTCTAAGGTTAGGATCGAATGTTTCAACACCTATTCTAAAATTAACATTACAATTATCAAAATTATCTGCAAAGGCAGATAGTTTTTCTCTGTAAATCCAGTGAGCCTCAAACCACAATGTATATATTTTAAATTCGCTTACCTTTTGTTTAATTAGTTCTAAAGTTTTTTCGTCTAATTCTAAACAAGATCCTGAGTTTATAATATCAAGAGTGCCAAATTCACCTGTTATTTTATCAAGAACTGGTTTATTTATTAAAAAAGGGTTATTAGATACGTCGAGATAGTAATCACAGAATTTGCATTTTTTCCAAATGCAACCCGTTCCTTGTAAAAGAAGAAATTCTCTTGGCATTTTTTCGGTTATTAAAGAATATCTAATTAAGCTATTCATTTATTTTATTCCTTTCTTTTTTAAAAAACCAACTACGCCGTATACAATAGGAGTTCCACCAATAACTTCAATTATAATTTTCGTTAAGTATTGGGCTATAATCATAGTAAATAAATCTTTTGTTGGGGCAATACCTGAGAAAGCTATTAAAACAAAAAGTACTGTGTCTAAAAGATATCCTACAGCAGAGCTTAGTATGGATCTTAACCACAATTTTTTGCTATTTGTAATTTTTTTGATTTTTGCCATAAACCAAGAGTTCGTTATTTCGCCAACAAGAAAGGCTGTTAAGGATGCAAAAAGTATACGGGGAACTACTGTAAAGATATTATTAAATGAATTTGCTGTGTGTTCTATATAGTCTGGGTAAGGCATAAATGTTGCAATAACTGTGAGGATTACAAATAATATATTACATAAAAATGCGAGCAGTATAACATTTTTTGCTATTTTAAATCCCCATATTTCTGTTAATATATTTCCTATAATATAAGTTAGCGGAAAAATTATCACACCTGCATCGAAAAAAGTGCAGTTAAAAATGGACACTAATTTAACTGCTAAAACGTTTGAGGATATATAAGCCGTTACCATTATTGCAGATATAATGAGCAGCGGACTGAATTGGTTATTGATGTTTTCATTGGTAGACTTTGAATTCATTTATACACTCCTCTAAATTAAAATTCTAATCTAAATTATATCACATAAATACTTTTATGTAACGATAAAATTCGATTATTTAAGTTAAAATAACCTGGTATTTATTGCCTTAAATTTATTTGAATTATAAATTCTTATATTATTCACTTTTTCACGTATTATTTCTTCACCATACTTATATAAAATTTCATCTTTAACTTTTAATTTTCCTTTAAGTGCTTTTATATATGTTAATTTATTTTTATTATCATCATGCTTAACTTTATAAATCTTGCCTATAAATTTATCTTTATAATTATAGTCTGTATACGTTAAAAAATCTAATTTTTCTAAGCAATCTTCTATTCCTATATCATTAAGGGCTGAACCTTTTAAGATTGGATATACT
>CAKSUE010000097.1 GCA_934501135.1 uncultured Eubacteriales bacterium
TCGTGTTGGCCGGAAATTAATGATAACAGGCAAAGGCCGATGTAATATAACTAATAACTGGGAGTCAGATAAATTTATTGCCTCAGTACCTTCCAATGGCAAGTTCCTTTATAGTGCAATTAATAGTTTCAGTACAGCAGATACAATGAACTTTTTTCAGAACAATGGTTTAGAAATTAAAACTGAAAGAGGTAATAGGGTTTTTCCAAAGTCTGATAAAGCAGTTGATGTTGTTGATACATTATATAAATTTATAAAACATAAAAATTGCAAATTAATTAAAGGTACTGTAAAAAGGTTGATTATAGATAACGATAAACTTAAAGGTGTTGAAATAGAAGGTATAGGAGATTTATATTCTTCGTCTGTAATAATTGCATGCGGAGGAAAGTCTTATCCATTAACCGGTTCAACTGGTGATGGATATAAGTTTGCATCTCAAGTTGGTCATACAATTAAAGAATTAAGACCATCGTTAGTACCCCTAGTTTCAGCTACAAGTTGGTGTAAAGATGTAATGGGACTGTCTTTAAAGAATGTTTCGATAAATGTAAATGATACAGTTAAAAATAAAGTTATATACAGCGACTTTGGCGAAATGATTTTTACACATTTTGGTGTTTCTGGACCAATAATTTTAAGTGCGAGTTCGCATATGAGAAATATGAGTTACAATAGATACAGTATAGAAATAGACCTAAAGCCTGCTTTAACTCTACAGAAGCTTGATGAAAGACTTCAGCGAGATTTTTTAAAGTTTATAAATAAAGATATATCTAATTCATTAGGGGATCTTTTACCTAGAAAATTGATCCCTGTTATAATAAAAATAGCAGATATAAATCCTCAGATAAAATGCAATGCTGTTACAAAGGAAACAAGAGAAAGATTAGCTAAGGTAATTAAAAAATTGTCTGTTAGTATAAGTGGATTTAGGCCTATCGAAGAGGCTATTATAACGTCAGGAGGGGTACTGACTAAAGAAATAAATCCCAAAACTATGGAATCTAAAATTATGAAAGGCCTGTATTTTGCAGGGGAAGTAATAGATGTTGATGCATATACAGGCGGCTTTAATCTTCAAATAGCATTTTCAACAGGATATTTAGCAGGTTCAAATATAGGGTTATAAAATTAGTTGTAAAAAGGATGGTAAGTGATGATTTCTGTGGCTATAGATGGTCCTGCAGGGGCAGGAAAAAGTACAATTGCAAGAAAAGTTTCAGATAAAATGGGTTTCATTTATGTTGATACAGGTGCTTTATATAGAGCTATAGGATATTGTGCCATTTTAAATGGCATAAATCCTAAGGATTGTAGTGGTATATCTAGTCTTCTTAATGATATCAAAATTAGCTTAAGGTTTAAGGATAGTAAACAACGTGTTTTTATTGGAGACATGGATGTTTCAGATAATATAAGAACTCCGGAAGTATCAATGGCTGCATCTGATGTATCTGCAATCCCTAGTGTTAGAGAGTTTCTTCTAGATCTACAAAAAAAATTAGCTTTAGAAAACAATGTTATTATGGACGGAAGAGATATTGGAACAGTTGTGCTTCCTAATGCGAATATAAAGATTTTTTTGACAGCGTCTTCAGAAGAAAGAGCAAGACGCAGATATGCTGATTTGAAAAAAAAAGATGACACTATTAAGTTTCAAGATGTATTAAATGATATAAAGCAGAGAGATTTTAACGATATAAATAGAGATATTGCCCCTTTAAAGCCAGCAGATGATGCGATTATTATTGATACTACAGGAGAATCACTTGAACAGTCAGTAACTAGGTTATCATCTCTTATAAGGGATAGGATCTAGATATGAAGACTTTTTATTCTATAGTAAGGTTAATAGGAATTTTTTTGTTTAAACTTACATATCCATGGGAAATTAATAATAGTGATAAACTTCCTAAAGAAGGCAGATTTATACTTTGTCCAAATCATATATCTAATATGGACCCGGTGTTTTTGATTATTTCTCAAAAGAGACAAATATATTTTATGGCAAAAAGCGAATTGTTTGAAAATAAGATATTAGCAAAATTTCTTAATGCAATGGGAACTTTTCCTGTGCATAGAAAAAAAGGAGATATAAAAGCTATAAATAAATCTTATGAAATATTAGAAAATAATAATGTTTTAGGAATATTTATTGAGGGAACACGATCAAAGAATGGAGAATTTTTAAAGCCAAAATCGGGTGCAGCAATGATTTCTTATAAAACTAATACTCCGATTATACCAGTTTGTATTACACCTAAAAAAGGTAATAGAGTAAAACCATTTACTAAAACCATAATAACTTATGGCGATCCAATTTCTATATCTGATTTATTAATAGAAAAAGGTTCCGGTGTAGAATTTAGGAATGCAAGTAGATTTATTATGAAAAAAATTAAAGAATTAAGGAAAAGGGATGTATAGTAAGTAAATGTATTCTATCCTTTTAACTATAGCTAGATTGTTAATTAGGTTATTATTTAGAGTAAAATATTTAGGAAAAGAAAATATGCCAAACAAGGGCAGGGTAATTGTTTGCTGTAACCATAAATCTTATTTAGATGCAATTTTTGTGGCTGCACCCTTTAAAAGACAGATTCACTTTATGGCAATGAGCGAGTTATTTGAAAATAAATTATTATCGAAATTTTTTTATAAAATGGGGGCATTTCCAGTAAAAAGAGGGGCAAGCGACAAAAGGGCAATAAGATATGCTCTTGAGATTTTGAATAACGAAAATGTTTTAGGAATATTCCCACAAGGAAAACGTGTTTGTAAAGATATAGACTTTGAACCAAAGGAAGGTATTTCTATTATAGCTGTTAGATCAAGATCAGATATACTTCCTATATCAATTTATTATGAGGGTAAATTAAAGTTATTTAAAAGGATAACAGTTAGAATTGGAAATATTATTAAATTAGATGATTTAGAGTTAAATGATAGTTCTAAAATAAAAAATGTATTAACTGAAGAGATAAAAGAGAATATATTATCTCTTTTGGAGGGAAAATATTGAGTATAATTGTGGCTGATACAGCAGGATTTTGCTTTGGGGTCAATAGAGCAGTAAACATGATAAATAAACTTTTGGATGAAGGCAAAAAGGTATATACTTTAGGCCCAATAATTCATAATAAGCAGATGGTAGATGAGTTAGCATCAAAAGGTGTTGAGATAGCAGAGAAACCCGAAGATGTTAAAAAAGGAGCAACATTAGTAATTAGATCACATGGTGTACCGCTAGATATAATTGAAAGAATAAACTCTCTTGAGATAGACTATATAGATGCAACGTGTCCATTTGTTTCCAAGATACACAAAATAGTAAATGAAGCTTCTAAAGAAGGAAAAAGAGTCTTAATAGCAGGAGATGAAAATCATCCTGAAGTTGAGGGAATTAGAGGAAATTGTATATCTAAAAGTTATGTATTTAAAAATTTAGAAGAGCTAGAAAAATTGGTAAAAGATAATAACTTTGATAATAATATGAATACTATTATTGTAGCCCAAACTACTTTTAGTGTTAAAGAATGGCAAAATTGCTTAAAATTTTTAAAAAAGGTCTGTACAAATGCTACGATTTTTGATACAATATGTAATGCAACGTCAGATCGCCAGAAAGAAGCTGAAGAATTATCTAAAAATTCAGACCTTATGGTGATTATAGGAGGGCGCCACAGTTCGAATACTGTGAAACTAAGAGATATTTGCGAAAAAAATTGTAAAACTTTTTTAATTGAAACGGCAGATGAGTTGCCGCTTAATGCCTTGAAAGAGGCTTCCTATATAGGAGTAACTGCAGGCGCTTCTACACCTGCAATCATCATAAAGGAGGTACTGAATACAATGTCAGATATTCTAAATAATAACGAAGTTATTGAGGAAGATAATATTGAAGAAAGTGAAAACTTTGCGGAAATGCTGGAAGACTCACTCAAAAATTTAAATACAGATGATAAGGTGCATGGAGTGGTTGTAGGAATTTCTCCAAATGAGGTTTATGTCGATGTTGGAAGAAAACAAGCCGGGTTTATTCCTATAAATGAATTATCTTCTGAGCCAAATGCAAAGGTCGAAGACTTAGTTAAAGTTGGAGATGAAATGGACCTACTTATAATGCGTGTTAATGATCAGGAAGGTACTATTATGCTTTCCAAAAAGAAATTAGATGCAATTAAAGGTTGGGAAAAGATAGTTCAAGCAAATGAAAATGGAGAAACTGTAAAAGGAACCGTTCTAAATTTAGTTAGAGGAGGACTAATTGCAGTTACAGATAATGGGGTGCGTGTATTTATACCAGCATCTCAGGCAACAGATAATAAAAACGAGCCTCTTGAGAATTTGCTGAAATAAGAGATTGAGTTTAAAATTATAGAATTAAATAAGAACCGTAGACGTGCAGTAGCTTCTGTAC
>CAKSUE010000098.1 GCA_934501135.1 uncultured Eubacteriales bacterium
CACTAGGAGTAGGTGCAGGATTTCTTTTTTCTGCGGCAATTATTTTAGGCACTAAACTTTTCTTTTCTTCTAGATTCAGCGACCGTAGAAATTTAATTCTAAGATCAACAGCCTCATTTCTTATATTTATTTTATTAATATTAACTTTAGCCCAAAATTCTGCATCTTTTTTTACATATTTGCCATATGAAGAATTAAATTTGCCAAAATCATTATTAGCAAACATACGAGTATACTTACTCTTTGCTCTTTTTCTTTTTAGATAAGACGTATACATTTAATCACTCCTTTTAAAGTCAAATACACATTTTTTGTGCCATTATATCATAATGATATTATCAAAAGTCCTTCCATTAACAATATAAAGCACTATTTATAAAAAGTATTGATTTTAGCAAGTCTTATCTTAGCCTATTTCTTTCATTTTTACTAATATACCAACCTTCTTTTGTTCACAATAATTTTTGTAATCTTCTTTTGAAGATTTTTCTTTTACCTTTTTGGCTTCATTCTTAATGCCGCTAATATTGCCATTTCCCGCATAATCACATAGAGGAACATCCTCATAGACATCAGTTATTTTCCACTTAGCACCAGGCATATTTAAAACCTCTTGTTCATCATCATCACAAAGAGACATTGCATATCTAGCATCTTTATCGTGTCCAACACCAGCAGACGTGAGGTCAACTCCATGCTTGCCCGTTAGCTTTACTTCCTGAAGAACATTATAACACACTTTCTTTTCTATTCCGTTAAGACCACCTAACCCACCTATAAAATCCTTCGCTTTAGTAACTGATTTTGATGTACTCGTAAACGTACCAATACGGTAATTACCTCCTTTTCTGTATTTACTGATAAAGGGTATCTTGGTGCCTCTATATACTGTTCCTTCATATGGTTTATTCCCGGACGTTGCCGCCATTAACAGTGAATCATTTATCATATTAGCTTCTACTAAAGAATCTTTTACATATTGGTCATAGTCTGATCGTTTTTCATGAAAAGTATCTTTAGCTTCCTTTTTAGTTTTCTCTAACCTTTGTTTTGCTTCTTTTATATTATCTCTATATTCATCCTTCGCTTTTTCTAGACTTGACTTGTATTCACCTTTTGCTTTTTTTCGTACATCCATATTTTCTGACTTTTTATTATTTTTATATATTTGTCGAGCAGATTCTTTTGCTTGAGTAAGCGAAGATTTAAATCCTTTTATTGAATAGTCATACAACATTTTATCACTATTCAAGGATACCAGTTTATTTATGAATTCGTTTTTGAGTATATGTTTTCTAATCATACGGGAAATTCCTTTGCTAGAAACCATTTGAACAGCGTGATTTATTCCCTTATAATCACTCGATGTATACGTAAGAACAGCAGATTTTTGAGGGGAATGGGCCAGAGAAGCATTTAAATCTTCTTCTACTACTTCCTTTTCTCGTTTGTCTTTTTCTTTAGCAGTATCAAATAAATTACCTTTTTTACTATTTATTTCACCATCCTCTCTTAATCTCCTGTCTCTATATTCTTCAGCAATTTTATGATAACCTTCTCCATCGTCTTTATCATATCTCTGTTTCCAATACACTATTTCATGTGGAAACATTGGTTCATTTTTAACTTCTCTACTACAAACATTATGTCTTAATTTTTCTTCATCTAAAGGATCAACAGTTTTATCTAAGGAAACCATATCAGTCATATCTTCTTTACCTTTTACACCAACATTATGAGATCCTATAATAATTTCCCAAAGAGAATGGTCATCAGTTGGTAACATCCACCCCATTAATGCTAATCTGAAGTTCATCAAATCTTTTCCTTTTAGCCCCAGCCATTTTGCCGTTTTCATCATTCTTAATGTTGTACCTGATATACCATTTACTATTCTTATGTTGTTTTTCTTTTCCATATCTGCAAGGAACCCCTTGCTTTTGTAAGTCTTCCAGACTGTCCCTTCTTTTATAGAAGATTTAGGATTATTAGCCTCCTCATAGAACTTTTTACTTTCATCAGTTTCCACACCATCTATTACACCCATTAATTTATCAAGTTTATCTTTCATATCTTGGGTAAATTCAGGCCCATCTATACCAAGCTTTTCAGATACTTTTTTCATATAGAACTTTAATTTCAGATTCTCTTTTTTTAATCTATTAGTATAATCTTCGCCTGATTCACCTTCCTTCAGTGCAAAGTGTTTTTCTATATACTCTTGTTCAAGTGTATCAAACACAAACTTTTTCTCTCTGTTTGATAAATTTAAACCCATATTATCATAGTAGTCTAAGCTACGGAGCATTTTTTCCTGAGATTCTATTACTGTACCATCTTTTAATTTTTTGTCCTCTTTTTCATCTCTACTTATTAATCCTACAGTACTTTGCATATTTGCCATAAGTTGGCCTCTTCCGTGTTGATGTCTATATTTAAGTCTCTTAAATATATTAAATCGATCTCTTTTTCTCTTAAACTGCATATCTCCGCCTGAGTTTAAAAAGCTCAATCCTGAATCATATGGGTCTCTGGGATTGAAGGATTTTGACAAACCATTAAATATACCTGTATTATAAATCGCAGTAAGAAGTCTGTGTCTATGATTTATTCCTGCACCTTTCTTAAATGGCGATCTGGACTCTAATGCACGCTCATCTAAGACTGATCTATCTAACCCTAATTCTTTTTGCAATTTTTTAGCCTCTTTTAAACTTTTTGTCCTTGATATCTCCCATACAATACGTTTAAAAGTTGTCGCAGGATTATCGCTATTAATTTTATCTCTAACGTTATTCATATAGGCTGCATTGCATAAAGCTGTCATTTTTTCCCTAAGATTTGTTGCATCATTCAAACCAGTTGCATTATCTATATCCTTTTCCATCTCGTTTTGCTTTGGAGTAGGTGGATTAATAATCTTGCTTAGTTCTGCATAGGGAATATTTCCAACTTGGCCTGCGCTATTTTTTTCTTTTGTCGTAGTAAATGCATCAATAAATATCTTTTCATTTCTTTTATTGTCATCTTCTATATCCTTATATTTTTCCTTATAATATATAGATAAAACTTTTTTCATCTTATCTATACTTTTGTCGACTGCTGAATTAGCTTTTTTGCTTTTAAATGCATAAACTCCTAGCTTATGTTCGTAAATTTCTTGTTCTTTTTTAAAACGAGGTTCTTTCATTAATTCTTTAAATCCTGTACCTATACGCTTGGTCTTTACCATATCTTTATCAAAGCCTATCCCGTACATTAGATCACATCCTTTAACCTTCATTGTATATATTATACTATATCTTATTAGGTATTTTCAATAGTTTTAATCTCGTATTCACACATAATTAAGTATATTATGCAAAATATTACTATTAAAGTATGAAAGATAAGTTTTAACCAATATGGAAGTTTTCGCAACTAAAGAATAAGCCCAAATATTTGCCTTATTTAAAAAGATAACCTGCCACAAAAAGCATAGGCTCTAAAAAAGATTTTCTATCTGACGCTTAATTTTACTTAACCTTTTATTTAATCTTTTATCATCTTCGCACTTTTTCCTTATCTATATAACATCCTTTGTGCCAAAATTCTCAGCTCCTATATTTAAATTTTATATTTCAATACTTTTGAAATATCGTTAGGCTGTTTTTTCCTTCTCAATGATCCATAAACCATAATATGCTCATTATTAAATGTATACGTCCGGGGCAATTTACCATCCATTATTCCTACTCACTATATTCTTATTATTTTCTCTTATTTCTACCCTTATATCTTCAGCGCTTAAGCCTTTAAAAATTACACTACGATTATGTGGTTTTCTTTATGCAAGAAAGTAGACACTAAAAAGTGTCTACTTTCTTCTTATACCTTCAGCTATATATTTATTATTTTGTCTCTGCAAAAACTCTTAAAGCCACTGCAGTTATATCATCATCATGAGCATCAGCTTTATTTTTAACTGCCATATCAACTATATGATTTGCAAAATCTTCAGTGCTATCACCATTATATTCTATAAATTCAGATTCTATCCATTTGTCACCATTTGCTATTGCTCCATCTGATACCATTAATATCCAATCTCCCTCATTTAAGATCACTTCCGAAGTTGAAAATTCTACATTTGTAAGTATTCCTACTGGTAAAGATGGCGTATTAATTTTAAGTACTCTATTTTTCTTCTTAACATACGTAGACGACGCTCCCGCTTTTAAAAATTCTGTTTTACCTGAAAACATATCCACACAAGTAATATCCAGAGTTGCTAATGATTCTTCACCAGATTTAACTAAAAGTGCAGAGTTTACTATTTTTAGTGCAGAATTAAACCCTAACCCTGCTTTAGAAAGTTGAGATATAATTCCAGTTGTCATAGCGCCATCTATAGCCGCTCTTCCGCCTGTTCCCATACCA
>CAKSUE010000099.1 GCA_934501135.1 uncultured Eubacteriales bacterium
AGCAAGAGAAATCAAGGATATAAACGATAAGAGTAGCTTTAAAAGTAACAATTATAATAATTTATATGCAAAAAATTTCTTATAAATTATACTATTTATTTCTAGATATTTCTACCCTTATATCAGAATTTTTTATTGTTAAAGGTCTATGAGCTACAATAAAACTTGTTCTGTTACTCATCATTTCATTAAATGCCATTTGTATTTTTTGTTCTGTCATAGTATCTATATTACTCGTAGCTTCGTCTAAAATCTGCATAGGAGGATCCAATAACATAACTCTTGCAATGCATAAAAGTTGTTTTTGTCCCGTTGAAATATTGCCGGCATTTTCAGATATAACCGTATCGTACCCTTTTTCCATTTTCTTTATAAAATGATGTGCATGAGCTTTTTTAGCAGCTAGAATAATTTCATCATCAGTAGCATCTGGTTTACCAAATGCAATATTCTCTTTTACACTTGCAGAATAAAGCCAAGTATCTTGCAAAACCATACCATACAATTTCCTTAGACTATTTATTTTAATATCCTTTATATCTATACCATCAATTTTAATAACACCTTCATCAACATCATAAAATCTCATTAACAAATTTATAATAGTAGTTTTTCCGCTTCCTGTTGGTCCTGTTATTGCAACCTTTTTTCCTGGTTCAACATTTAGGTTTAAGTTGTTAATAATCTTAAGTGAAGGATTATACGAAAAACTCACATTTTTTAATGTAACGTGTCCTTTCACATCATCTATCTCTAATGCTCCTGGTGTATCTTTTTCCTCGTATTCATCAAGCACTTCAAAAACTCTTTTCGCTCCCGCAAATGCCGATTGTATTTGAGTAACTACACCTGTAATTTCATTAAAAGGTTTTGTGTACTGACTTGCATAGCTTAAAAAGCTTGCTATTGCACCAATAGTCATACTGTTGCTAACTATGGCCATATAAGATCCTATAATACCAACAGCTGTATAAATAATTGAATTAACAAATCTTGTGCCGGGATTAGCTAAAGAAGAATAAAATTGAGATTTAACTCCAACTGAATATAGTTTACTATTAAGTTTTTTAAACTTCTCAAAAGATCTTTCTTCGTAGGAAAATGATTTTACTATCTTCTGAGAAGAAAACATTTCACTTATAAAGCCTGTCATTTTACCTTGAACTTCTGATTGATCTCTAAAAAATCCAAAAGATTTTTTGGAAATAAACATGGCAATAAATATAGATAATGGCGTTAAAATAACTACAACCAATGTAATTATAGGATTAACATAAAGCATAAAGGCAAAAGTACCTACTATTGTTATTACTCCCGAAAATAACTGCGTTAAAGTTTGCAGTAAACCATCTGAAATTGAATCTACATCATTAATAATTCTACTTATTAAATCTCCATGTGGAATTGAATCTATATATTTTAGCGGAACATGATTAACCTTTTCAAAAATATCTGATCTTATGTCTCTAACTGTCTTATATGTTAGTTTGTTTGTACAGACATAGGCAATCCACTGAAAAACTGAACCCACAACTATCATTACACTAAGTGTTGCAAGTATTTTATAAACACCTATAAAATCTACCTGACCTTCCCCTAAAATTAGGTCTATTGATTTACCTATCAATACCGGAACAACTAGTGTAAGTCCTATTCCTACCACATAGCCTAATAACGATAAAATTAAATATTTTTTGTGTTTTTTTGTATATACAAGAATTCTTTTCAAAAACTTTCTATACATATACTAACTTGCCTCCGTATCGGTTTGAGAATCACATATGTCTCTATAAACATCACATGATTTTATAAGTTCATCATGAGTTCCCATTCCTACAATCTCGCCTTCATCGAAAACAATTATTTTGTCACAATGCTTTATAGATACCGCCCTTTGAGAACCAGTTATAACCGTAACACCTTTTGTATTCTCAAGAAGAGACTTCCTAAATCTGGCTTCTGTTGCATAGTCAAGCGCACTAGAACTATCGTCTAAAATTAATATTTCTGGCTTCTTTACAAGTGATCTAGCTATCGTCAGTCTTTGTTTTTGCCCTCCTGAAAAGTTTCTACCGCCCTGTTCTATCATTTCATCAAGCCTACCGGGCTTTTCATTTACAAAGTCCAGCGCCTCGGCAATCTTCAGCGCTGCATACAATTCATCATCAGATACATTTTCTTTCCCCCATTTTAGATTCTCACGAACAGTTCCTGAAAATAGCACAGGTTTCTGATGCACGATAGATATTTTCTTTCTAAGATCAAAAACATTATAGTTTTTGACATTTATGCCATCCACATAAACCGCTCCAGATAACACATCATAGAACCTAGGTATTAAGTTAATAAATGTTGATTTTCCGGATCCTGTCCCTCCTATAATACCTATTCTTTCACCAGATGTTATTGATACATTTATATTGGTTATTGCAGGCTCACAATTGAAACCATAGCTAAAGCTTACATTTTTAAATTCTATTTTAGGTGTTTTATTGTTTTTAATATTACTATTTTTTATTTCATCTTTAACTTCTATAGATGTTTTTGTATCAAATACCTCATTAATCCTTCCTGCGCTTGCAAAAGCCTTTGTGAATATAATTACAAGGTTAGATACAACTATAAGCGCCAATAAAATTTGCGTCATATAATTAACAAGAGCAATAATCTCCCCCTGTGTAATATTTCCAGTATTAACCTTAACTCCTCCATACCAAATTATTGCAACAATAGCAAGATTAATAATAACGTAAGTTACAGGATTTAATAGAGACGAAATTTTTGCCACTCTACATGAAATAAAGGATATTTCATCATTAATATCTTTGAATCTATTAACAGACCATTTCTGTTTAGAAAACGCCCTTATTACACGCATACCATCCAGATCTTCCCTTGAAATTAAGGCAAGCCTATCGAGCTTTAACTGTATTGTCCTTAAAAAGGGTACTGCTCCGGTTATTATAAAATATAAAGATATAGATATAACTACAGATGTAATAAAAAATATAACAGACATCTCTAAATTAATACTTATAGCCATTACTATAGATCCAACAATTAAAAATGGAGCTCTTATAACTAGGCGAATAAGCATAGCAACAGCTAATTGCATTTGATTTATATCATTTGTCATTCTGGTTATTAAAGCGCCACTTTCAAACTTATCTAGTTCCCTATATGATAATGTATTTATATGTTTAAACAATGAATTTCGAAGATTCGTTCCAAACCCCTGAGAGGCTTTAGCTGCAAAAGCTTGACACACAATAGTACTACATAGACCAACTATACCTAAAACTATCATAAGTCCGCCCATTTTAAATACATAATTAAGGTCACTGTTTTTTACTCCAGTATCAATAACTCTAGCCATAATTAAAGGAATTATAAGTTCAAATATAGCCTCAACTAATTTAAATATAGGCCCCAATATAACCTGTAATCTATAGGGTTTTAGGAATCGGCCAAGTTTAAACAATTTTATCAATCCTTCTATAATAAATTCATTTATAGTATAGCAAATTATTTCCTATTAATACAGAAAAAAGAGGGTTATCCCCTCTTAACCATTAATTTAATTATCTAAATAATTGTCTTTGATCTTTCCTCTGCTTTTTTTAAAAACCTTTCTTTATCTAAAACGATTCTTTCATGCTCACCCTTTGCTATTATTCCTGCATTGTCGTAAGCTTCCACATAAAACTTGTATTTTCTTCCCTCTATGCTTATAAGTTCAGCTGTTATCCTTACACAAACACCTTCTAATGTTGGTGCTATATGATCAATATTTATCTTCGTTCCAACACTAACAGTACCATGTTTTAAGTATTCCCTTAAAAGTTCCGATGCCGCAGATTCCATTGCATTCACTAACATAGGAGTTGAAAAAACAGATACATCTCCACTACCTATTTCATTTGCCAGATATTCTTTTTTTACTTTTATAAATTTTTCACATTTTATACCACATTCTAGCTCTTTCATTTTTTCAGCTCCATCTCATATTTAAATTGATAGGTTTTATATTTTATGATACAATTATACCATATTTTTCTTCACTGTAAAGCTAGGTGATAAATTGGAATATCCTAAAAAAGGCCGAATATATTTAATGGACGAAATACGTGGATTTGCTATATTGTGTATGATATTTTACCATGCATTTTTCAGTATGGCATTTTTATTCTCTTCCAATTCAGGGTTAAAACTCCTGAGTTTTTTTATGCCTCTTGAACCGTACTTTGCAGGTATATTTATACTTATATCTGGTATATCATCACAGTTATCG
>CAKSUE010000100.1 GCA_934501135.1 uncultured Eubacteriales bacterium
ACTATAAGTTAAATCTATTTTATTTTGTATTTCTGTAGCATGGTCTATAAGGGCCATGATTTCCCTAACCAATATGTTCCTTTTCCTATCGAGCAGCTCAAACCCGCCTTTTGCAAGCTCAAGAGACTTCTTGGTAGCTATTAAATTACCTTTTGTAGGTACAGCCTGTATAGCCAATTTACTACACCTCTATTCCATATGAAAAATTATTCATCGTCTTCGTCAGATTCATCTTCACCAAGGTCAATTTCATTTGCTTTAAATAAATCGTCTGAAGGAGTATAAAATTTATCTAATATTTCCGGATCAATTCTATCAAGTTCTTCTTTGGGTAAAGTTGATAGCAATTTCCAGCCTAAATCTAAGCTTTCTTCAATAGATCTATTTGCATTAGGTCCTTGATTTACAAATAAGGACTCAAACAATTTACCAAATTCTACAAATTTCTTGTCTGTAGGAGAAAGTTCTTCTTCGCCTATAACAGAAGCTAATGATCTAGCTTCCATAACCCTTGCATATGATGCAAATAATTGGTTAGCTACAGCTGAATGATCGGCTCTTGTAAAACCAGCCCCGATACCGTCTTTCATTAAACGTGAAAGAGAGGGAAGAACTGAAACAGCAGGATAAAATCCTTTTCCTTCAAGAGATCTGTCTAAAACTATCTGACCTTCTGTAATATATCCCGTAAGATCAGGTACAGGATGTGTTATATCGTCGTTAGGCATAGTAAGTATTGGTATTTGTGTAACAGAACCACTTTTACCTTTTATCATTCCTGCCCTTTCGTAAAGAGATGCTAAATCGGAATAAAGATATCCTGGAAAACCTTTTCTTCCGGGTATTTCACCTTTCGACGAGCTGAATTCACGAAGTGCTTCTGCATATGATGTCATGTCCGTCATTATAACCAAAACGTGCATATTTAACTCAAAAGCAAGATATTCAGCGGTAGTTAGCGCACATCTGGGAGTCAAGGTTCTTTCTATAATAGGATCATTAGATAAGTTTAAAAACATTACAACTTTCTGAAGAACACCTGACTCATCAAAACTTCTTCTAAAATATTCAGCAACATCATTTTTAACACCCATAGCTGCAAAAACGATACAAAAATTCGAGTTTTCACCGTCTGAAATTTTGGCCTGCGTTGCTATTTGAACAGCAAGTTCATTGTGTTTCATACCAGATCCAGAAAATATAGGAAGTTTTTGGCCTCTTATTAAAGTCATTAATGTGTCTATTGTTGAAATACCGGTATTTATATAATTTTTAGGATAAATTCTTGACACAGGATTGATAGGTGTGCCATTTATATTCATACATTTATCAGGAAAAATATCTCCTAAACCATCAATAGGTTTACCGGCACCATTGAAAACACGGCCAAGTACTTCAGGAGATAAAGGCATTTCCATTGGATGTCCTGTTAACCGAGTTCTTGTATTTAATAAAGATATATTACGAGTACCTTCAAAAACCTGTACTACAACTTTTCGTCCATCTATCTGAACAATTCTACCTTGCCTAATGGTCCCATCTTCCATTCGAACATCAACAATTTCTTCAAAAGATACATTGTCAACACCATCTAAAACTATTAGGGACCCATTTATTTCTTTGACTCCAACATAATCTAGAATCATATATAATTACCCTCCCGGTTAAATCTTTATTAATTCATCAAATGAATCATCTATTTCTTTAATGTATTCATCAAACATCTCAAGTTTATTGTTTGGAATATCATACTTCATTTTTATTAACTTATCGAATAAACCGAGTTCTATTATTCTAGAAATAGGGATTGCCGCGGATATAAGTTGTTTAGATTTTTTATATAAGTGTAATATTACTTTCATCATGAGTTTTTGTTTTTCAAGGGGGACATAAGTATCTTCAGCATGAAATGCATTTTGTTGTAGGAATCCAACTCGTATTACTCTCGCTATTTCTATTATTAGTTTTTGATCATCTGGTAAAACGTCCGAACCGATTAATTTAACAATTTCCATAAGTTGGCTCTCTTCGTGCAAAATAGAGCTAATTTTCTTTCTATACTTTATAAAAGATTCTCCAACATTTTCAGTATACCATTTATCAAGATCTATAAAATATTCACTATAACTAGACATCCAGTTTATTGCAGGATAATGTCTTTCATATGCCAATGCTTTATCTAGAGCCCAAAAACATCTAGTAAATCTTTTGGTGTTTTGAGTTACAGGCTCAGAAAAATCAGAACCCTGAGGAGATACAGCACCTATAATTGTAACAGAACCCTCATTATTATTTAGAGTTGTTACTCTTCCAGCCCTTTCGTAGAATTCTGAAAGTCTAGAAGGCAAATATGCTGGGAATCCTTCCTCAGCCGGCATTTCTTCGAGCCTCCCGGAAATTTCTCTCAAAGCTTCAGCCCATCGTGAGGTAGAGTCAGCCATAATTGCGACATGATATCCCATATCTCTATAGTATTCTGCAAGTGTAATTCCTGTATAAATGGAAGCCTCACGTGCAGCAACAGGCATATTTGAAGTGTTTGCTATTAATGCTGTTCTGTCGGTCATTGGTCTTCCAGATTTAGGATCAATAAGTTCAGAAAACTCATCTAAAACTTGGCTCATTTCATTTCCACGTTCACCACAACCAACATATATTATTATGTCAGCATTACACCATTTTGCTAACTGATGCTGAGACATTGTTTTACCTGTTCCAAATCCACCTGGAATTGCCGCAGTACCACCCTTAGAGATAGGGAATAGGGTATCCATTACACGCTGCCCTGTTATAAGAGGTACAGTAGCAGGTAATCTTTCTAATACAGGCCTAGGAGTTCTTATAGGCCATTTCTGATACAAAGTCAACTCATGAATATTACCCTTTGGATCTTTAAGAATCACAATAGTATCATTTACGCTGTATTTGCCATTTTCTTTAACTTCAATAACTTTACCGCTTAATTTTGGAGAAAGCATACATTTATGCATAATAATTGTTGTTTCAGGGCATGTAGCATAAATATCTCCAGGGTTTAAATTATCTCCAACCTTAACAGTTATAGTAACGTCCCAGAGTCTAGACGCATCTAAAGATTCAACAGATGAACCTCTTGCTATAAATGCTCCAGATTCTTTTTCTATTGCTTTTAATGGTCTTTCAATTCCATCAAATATATTATTCATAATTCCGGGTCCTAAAGTAATATTCATAGGACTTCCAGTACCAATAACTGGTTCACCTGGTTTTAGTCCGGTTGTTTCCTCATATACCTGAATTGTAGTATATTCATCTGTTATACCGATAATTTCTCCCACCAGATGCGAATGACCTACATAGACCATCTCCATCATTGAGAAATCTTTGGCATTTTTTACGGTTACAACAGGACCGTTTATACCATATATTATGTTATTATCATTCATAAAACTTACGATCATTCCTTTCGAACAGTGGAAGGTCTATGCTAAAATTTTTATAGTTTAAATAACTACAATTAAATATTTTATTGCAGTTTTAGGCCTGAATTTTCTGCAAACCATATATACTGCTCTTCCAACTTAGAATCAAGAGTTTCATCTGCTATTAATCCCATATATGGGTTATAACTATAAATTCCACCAATTTTAATATTCTCTCTTATTTCAATATCGCAATCTTTCCCGAAATTTTCTTTTATTATATCAGAGAAAGATAAATCCTCTTTTCGAACATATATTTTTGTTCCAGGTTCATCCAATACAGATGAGATAGCTTTAGCATATCTAGCAAGAAGATTCGGGTATTCATCGGTTTTAGTAAATTCAAGTAATTTTAGCTTTGCTTTTTCAAATACTTCTTTAGTAATAGAATTTCTTTTTTCAAAGAGCTTTTTGCGGCTTTCCAATTCTTTTTTAGATATTTCCTTGGAAATCTCAGCTTTCATTTCTGCCATTTCTTTCTGTATAAGTATGTATACATCATTTAAAATTTCAGATTCAGCTTTTTCAATTTCCTCTTTTTTAAATTTTTCTGTTTCACTTTTTATTTTTGTTCTTTGTTCTTCCGCATATTTATTTATAGCCTTTAGAAAATTACTTGTTTTACCGGTTTGATTAGGCATTACCATACCTCCCAAATTAGATTTTAACTCCAATAGCTTCTCTTACATATCTTGTTATTGAATCTTTTGTACGCCCGTTGCCATGTCGGTCAGGAATTTCGACAATTAATGGCTGTTTTCTATTTAATTTAAGATCATATACCATATCTGGGCAGAGTTTTACAAGACGTTCAGTCATTAATA
>CAKSUE010000101.1 GCA_934501135.1 uncultured Eubacteriales bacterium
GATGGAGCTATTAGAAGCGGAAAAACAGTTTGTATGTCTATATCATTTATAGCGTGGGCATTTTATAGATTCAATAATAGTTCTTTTGCTTTGTGTGGAAAGACAATTAGGTCTATAAAAAGAAATGTAATTTCTATTATAATCCCAACTTTACTTGAGATGGGATTTAAATGTAACGAAAAAGTTTCTCAAAACCTAATTGAAATAAATTACCGCGGGAGATTCAACAAATTTTATCTGTTTGGTGGAAAAGATGAATCTTCTGCAAGCTTGATTCAGGGAATGACTTTATCGGGTGTTCTTTTTGACGAGGTAGCACTTATGCCTAAATCTTTTGTAGAACAAGCTATTGCTAGATGTTCTGTGGAAGGGTCTAAGTTTTGGTTTAACTGTAATCCTGAATACCCTGGTCATTGGTTTTTTAGAGAGTGGATATTGGAACATGAAAGGAAGAGAGCCCTTTATTTGCATTTTAAAATGGAAGATAACCCTTCCATGAAGCCACATATGCTTAAAAGGTATCGAGGACTTTATTCTGGTACATTTTACGATAGATTTATAGAAGGAAAATGGGTTGCGGCGGAGGGCGTTGTTTATCCGATGATGTCCAATCATGAAAACTTTATAGATGTGCCCAACTTCGTTTTTGAGAGGTACTCTATTTCATGTGACTATGGAACAGTTAACCCGTCATCATTTGGTCTTTGGGGTCAATATCAGGGCGTATGGTACAGGATAAAGGAATATTATTATGACTCAAGAAAAATAGGAGTTCAAAGAACCGACGAAGAACATTATCAGGCACTTTGTGAGCTTGCAGATGGTGTTAATGTAGATACTATTGTTGTGGATCCTTCTGCGGCTAGCTTTATTACACTTATAAAAAAATATGATAGATTTAAAGTTTTGCCTGCAAAGAATAACGTTGTTGACGGTATTAGACAAGTTTCATCTGCACTTAAAAGGGGTGAAATAAAAATTTGCAATACATGTAATGACTCTATAAGGGAATTTGGGCTATATAGATGGGAAAATTCAACAAATAAAGATGTTCCTGTAAAAGAAAATGATCATGCGATGGATGATATCAGGTATTTTGTAACTACTATTTTATTAGCGCAAAATGATGGATTTTTTGCTATAGCAACTAGGAGATGATATAAAAATGAAGTTTTTAAATTCTAAAAGAAAAAAACAGTTTGATGATGTACCTCTGGTACAAACAGCGTCTTCCACTAAGTGTTCACACCCATTTTCACAGATTAGTCAGTATAATCCGCTTTCAGACGTACATATGCAGCTATATTCTGCTATTAGAGAAGCGGTTCCAATAATTGATGCGGCTATTCTTAAAACAGTTAAGTTGATTGGTGGGTTTGATGTCGTTTGTGAAGATAAAGAAGTAGAGTACCTTATAAATTACTTTTTATCTAATGTTCAGGTTGGATCTACTGGGCAGGGTGTAGAGAGTTTTATTTCATCATATTTGGAACAACTTTTAACATATGGTACAGCTGTTGGTGAAATAATTCCTAATTCAAATTCAACAGATATTTATGCTTTGTATAATGCTTCGCTTAAGGATGTTGAACTTAAAGTTTCAGAGAGCCCAATTAATCTTGAGATATATATGAAGAATGAATTTGGAGAAGCTTCGCTTGTTAATTATCCTGAACTTATTTTGGTATCTAGCTTAAATCCTAATCCGGGTTCAGTATATGGAACTTCTATATTGAAAGGGTTACCTTTTGTTAGCGAGATACTTCTTAAAATTTACAATAGTATTGGTCTTAACTGGGACAGAGTTGGGAATGTGCGGTTTGCTGTTACATATAATCCAGGGTCAGATCCTGTTGCAGCTACTTATTCAAAAGACAGAGCTACGCAGATTGCATCTGAATGGCAGAAAGCTATGCATAATGGTAGTGAGGTAAGTGATTTTATAGCTGTTGGGGATGTAAATATAAAGGTAATAGGTGCAGATAATCAAATTCTTGATAGCAATATTCCGGCTCGTCAAATGTTAGAGCAAATAGTTGCAAAACTTTCTATACCACCATTTTTGTTAGGATTATCTTGGTCTAGTACAGAGAGAATGTCCAGCCAGCAAGCAGATATTATGACAAGTGAGCTGGAGACATATAGAAGACTTCTAACACCAGTAATATCTAAAATATGTTTAATCTGGATGAGATTAAATGGTTGTATGTGCAAATATAAAATTAATTGGAATGACATTAATCTACAAGATGAAGTTGAAAGTGCAAATGCAAGATTGTTGTCTGCTAAAGCTGCAGAAATAGAAAAAAAACTGCAGATGGAATATTAATTTGCTAGGGTTAGATTTATTAAAATTTGTAGGAGGTACATTTATGAAAAGCGGGTATCTTATTAAAAGTGCATCTTTTGGGGCACCAAAGGATGATGAGTTGAATCTGATTAATAATTACACAAGAAGACCGTTAAAGAAAGAAGAGGTTTATGTTTTTTCGGTTGTTCTTTGTGACAATGAAGTTGACAGAGAATACGAGTGCTTCACAAAAGAGGCACTTGATAAATTGTCTGAATTGTTTATCGGTAAGACTGGTATTTGTGACCATGAAACGAAAAGTGAAAACCAAACAGCAAGAATATTTGACTGTAACGTTGAATTAGTTGAGGGGAAGACAACTAGCTATGGTGAACAGTATTATAGGCTTGTAGCAAAGGCATATATGCCTACATCTGATAAAAATAAGGATTTCATATTAGAATTAGATTCCGGAATAAAGAAAGAAGTTAGTGTTTCTTGCTCTGTAGATAAATTTATATGTTCAATATGTGGATCTAATCAAAAAATTAATCCATGTAGGCATGTTAAAGGAAGAAAGTATGGGGATCAATCTTTACTATGCTTTACAAGATTAGAGGACCCAAAAGACGCTTATGAATGGTCTTTTGTTGCTGTACCTGCTCAGAAAAATGCCGGTGTTATAAAAGGGTTTAATCCTTGTGCGAAAGGAGGTGTATTTAAAGTGGAAGATATTATGAAATCTTTAAGCTTGGGAGAGGAAATTACACTTTCTGATGGTCAGGCCAGAAAGCTGTATGAATTTATTTCTGCTCTGGAAGAAAAGGCGCAAGACGGAAAAATTTATAGAGAAGATTTAAAAAAAGAGGTAGTTAGACTTTGCTCAATAGCTCAGCCGGATATAAAGCCGGAAATTATGGGTACAGTTGCAGATAAAATGACTTTAAAAGAGCTAAAGTCATTTAAAAAATCTTTTGAAATGGGTGCAAATAGCATAATTCCTCAAAAGCCTCAGTTAGCCGCTAACAAGAGTTTAAATGAAAAGGCAAACAGAGGAAATACTCAGTTTAAGATTTAATTAATCTGTAGCAGATAAGAATTTATTTTAATAGTGAAAGGATGAATTGAAATGTCAGTTAGTTTTGAGGGTTACAATGAAAGGATTTTAACATTTGAAAAAGATGGGGATATAGCAGTTGGAAATCCTGTTAAAATTAGCAAAAATGGAAAGGTTTCAGAGTGTTCAAGTTCAGGTGAAAAGTTTTGTGGTTTTGCAGTTAGTGTAAGGGACAACCTGGTTGGTGTTCAGATGAGTGGATACAGAGAGGCTAGTTATACTGAGGGGTCAAACGCAAGTGATCCAAAAATATCTTTAGGTTATAGCATTGTAACAGCAGATGATAGCAATAAACTTGCTGCTGCAAATGCAGGTAATACTGTATTGGTTGTAAATAATGATACAACTAATAAAATTATGGGCTTTATATTTTAATTTATGATTTTACATTAATATTAAATTCTATTATTTGGAGGTTATTTTATGTCATTTTATGATTCTATCAAATTAGAAAAAGGTATGTATACAGGAGAAGGCTTTACCAAAACGTTAGAAAGATTAGATCCATCAGAAAACTATGAAAATACTGAGCTTGCGGGTTTAGACGCTTTTGGTCGTCAGCTAAAAAGGTTCGATATTAAAGTAAGTGGTCCTAGTTCCGATGTTATTGAAAAGTTTTTTAAAACAAGTGATTCAGCTGTATTATTCCCAGAGTATATTTCAAGAGCTGTAAAACAAGGCATGGAAGAGGCTAATGTTTTACCTGAGATTGTTGCAACAGTAACTAAAATTGATGGTATGGATTACAGAACAATTACTTCTGATATTTCTAATAATGCTGGAGAGTTAAATGATGTTGCAGAGGGTGCTGTTATTCCAGAAATTAATGTAAAAACTCAAGATAAT
>CAKSUE010000102.1 GCA_934501135.1 uncultured Eubacteriales bacterium
CAATACAGAAGTCTCGACAGAAAATATTGGCTTAGCGGTATGAACTAGAAATATAAGTTAAGGATACACTCCCTTGGGAATGTATCCTTTTAAGTTTATTTATGATATTTACCTGACGTTGAAATCTGAAATGATCTATATATTTGTTCTAATAGAACTACCCTCGCAAGCTGATGAGGAAACGTCATCTTAGAAATGGATTGCTTAAAATTAGATATATTCTTAACTTCATCAGATAATCCAAATGATCCACCTATAACAAAAGTAATATCACTGGTTCCCGACACAGAAAGGGTTTCTATTTTCCGTGAAAGTTCCTCAGATGATATCATATCTCCCTCAATACATAAAGATATGATAAAAGATCCTAAATTAATTTTGGAAAGGATCCTCTTCCCTTCTGTAATTATGCATGTATTTATATCTGAAATTGAAGGGGTACTCGGAACTCTGTATTCATCAACCTCTATTACAGATAGCTTACAATAAGAGGATAGTCTCTTAATATATTCATTACAGGCGTCCTTAAAATATCTCTCTTTTAGCTTACCAACACATACAATTTTTATTTTAAGCATATTTTAAAACACCAACGACTTACCTGTAACATTCTCTTTAGGGGCAACAGACAACTCAAAATCAATTCCCTCAATTAACCCTGCTGTCATAAATGAATTAAGTGCTGTTTGATAAGCAAGTTCCGGAATATTATTTTCGCCACTTAAATGCGCTAAAATAAATCTAGTAGTCCCATTTTTTGCAAATTTGGGCAATTCCTTAGAACACGCCTCATTAGATAAGTGTCCTTTATCCGACAAAATTCTCCTCTTCAAATAATAAGGATACGTACCACTTTTAAGCATATTAACATCATGATTAGATTCTATAAATAAAAGATCACAACCATTTATTGCATCTCTAACTTCATCTGAAATATATCCTATATCGGTTGCTATTGTAATTTTTCTTTCATCACCTGTATTGATAATATAGCCAACACTTTCTTTACTGTCATGCGAAGTAGAAAAAGATTTAATAAAAATATCGTTTATGTAAATACCCTCTTTAGGAATTATCTTAGCGCAAAATTTATCACACAATATTCCACCTTTAGATTCTAATGCTTCCAGCGTTCCTTTTGATGAATACACATCTATTCCATATCTAGACGCAAACACTCTTAGCCCTCTTATATGATCTGAGTGTTCATGAGTAACAAATATTGCTTTTATACTAAATAAATCAATTTCACATTGTTTTATTGCTTTTTCAAGCTGCTTAGCACTACGTCCCACATCTATTAATATTCCAGTTCCACCAGAACCTATATATATACTATTTCCACTGCTGCCACTAAATAAAGGACATAATCTTGCCAAAAGATCTCTCCTTTCAAATACAAAAAACTAAGCGTGTATTACAAAAACACGCTTAAATTAATTTCATAAAGCTTTTGCAATAACCTTTTCTTGAATATGAACTCGTTTTATATCTGCACCTACAGCGCTTAATTTGCCAACTATATCTTCATATCCACGTTCAATATGTCTTATATCTTCAATTGAAGTTTCTCCTCTTGCGATTAGACCAGCAATAACCATAGCAGCACCTGCTCTTAAATCTGTTGCTTTTACTGGTGCGCCAATAAGTTCATCAACACCTTCAACAACTGCACGGCTTCCATCTACAGTAATTTCTGCACCTAGTCTACTAAGTTCATCTACATATCTAAATCTATTATCCCAAACATCCTCACTTATAATACTGGCTCCCTTTGCAATTGTAAGCAAAGTTGTAACTTGAGGCTGCATATCCGTTGGGAATCCTGGATGTGGCATAGTTTTTATATTGCATTTATTAAGCTCTCCTGTTCTTCTCACACGAATGGATTCATCATACTCTATAATATTTACTCCCATTTCCTCAAGCTTTGCAGTTATAGATTCTAAATGTTTTGGTATTACATTCTTTATTAAAACGTCTCCGCCTGTTGCAGCAGCCGCAATCATATATGTTCCTGCTTCTATTTGATCAGGTATTATTGAATAAGTAGTACCAGATAAATGGTCTACTCCTCTGATTTTAATAACGTCGGTTCCTGCTCCTCTAACATCCGCGCCCATAGAGTTCAAGAAGTTAGCTAGGTCAACTATATGCGGTTCTTTTGCTGCATTCTCAATAACAGTTAGACCTTTAGCTTTAACTGCTGCAAGCATAATATTAACAGTTGCGCCAACAGAAACAACATCCAAATAAATATTATTTCCCTTTAGTTCATCAGCTTTGGCGTGAACCATGCCCCCCTCAACTTTATAAGTGGCACCAAGAGCAGTAAAACCTTTTAAATGTTGATCTATAGGCCTTACTCCAAAATCACATCCACCTGGTAAAGAAACAACAGCTGAGGAAAATTTTCCCAGGAGAGCTCCTAAAAGATAGCAAGATGCCCTCATATTTCTCACAAGATCATATGAAGCCACTGGAGAAACAATTGATCTAGGGTCAATCTCCAGTGTTGTTTTATTAATCATTTTTATTTTTGCTCCCATTTCACTTAAAATTCTTGAAATAAGAGACACATCATCTATATTAGGAATATTTTCTATTCTACAAACATCATCAGATAAAATCACAGCGGGTATAACAGCAACTGCAGCATTTTTAGCGCCACTAATTTCAATCTCACCATGCAATTTATTGCCGCCTGTTATTACAAACTTATCCAACATAGCACACTCCCATTCTTATTTCTAATTAATATCACATTACTATATATTAAAAAATATTACTTATATTTAATCATTAATATTAGTATTATATCATCTTTTGGGAAAATTTCAACTTATTTCCTCACAAATTAACCTATTAACCAAAAAACTTATTTATTAACAATTATTAAGTTTAAATAATAAAATAATAATAGTACTATATATAGAAAATAAATTAAAAATACTTCTTTCTATTATATTTTGCTTTTTTAAAAGAAAAATACAAAGTTAACATAAATATATTTTTAAAAATTTTTCTTTTAAAGTAATTATAGCATTGGTTCTAAATATGACTTTTAGGAGAGGTTTTATGAGCAGAAGAGGAATTGATGTGAGTGTATATCAAGGTAATATAGACTGGACAGCAGTTAAAAACTCAGGTATAGACTTTGCAATCATAAGATCCGGATATGGAAAAGATTCTGGCCAACAAGACAGATATTTTTTACAAAACATAGTAAACGCCAAAAATGCTGGAATATATGTAGGTGCCTACCATTATAGCTATGCCTCTTCCTCTGAAGATGCACGACAAGAAGCTAATTATTGTTTATCTATTGTTAGATCATCTGGTGTAAACTTAGATTTACCTATATATTATGATATAGAAGACAGTTCAATAATTAATAATCAAACCACAGGTTCAAGAACTCAAATGTGTATTAGCTTTTGTTCACAAATAGAAAATGCAGGATATTGGGCTGGAGTATACTCTAATTTAAATTGGTTTAGAAATTATTTAAATACAGATGAACTTAGAAAACGATATACTCTTTGGCTAGCTCAATATAACTCTACAAATGATATAGACTGCGATATATGGCAATATAGTAATACTGGAAGTGTAAATGGAATAAGTGGAAATGTAGATCTTGATATAATGTATAGAGATCTGATTAGTGATATATCAAAATCAACGGGTAGTAATAATTCAAATATTATATACTATACTGTACAAGCGGGTGATACACTTAGTGAAATAGGAGAAAACTACGGCGTAAGTTATATTCAAATAGCTGAGTTAAACAATATTGATGACCCTAATTTAATATATCCTGGTCAGGTATTAATTATCCCCGGAAGTTCCGATTCTTCTCAATCATATATCAACTATACAGTTAAATCCGGAGATACTCTTTGGGATATTGCTGAAAAATATTTAGGAAGCGGCACAAGATATAATGAAATACAAGAAACAAACAACTTATCTGGAGATATAATTTATCCTGGCCAAATTTTAAAAATAAGAGTTTAGACTATTAAAAATATATATTTGAACCCCATTTTTTATTGATGGGGTTTGTTTTATTTGATATTTATATTAAAAAAAAGTATAATTATAAAATGTTTGTTAGATTAAAATCTAGTATGGAGGATATTATATGGATTCCAAAGCTTTAAAATTTTTAAATTCTTTAAATAATAAATGTATAGCATTATGT
>CAKSUE010000103.1 GCA_934501135.1 uncultured Eubacteriales bacterium
TCAATGCTGTCCTGCTGATCACCTACAGAGGCAACATAGGTTAGGTATTCCGCTGCGCTGGAACGAATAGTTGTATCCGCTTTATTTTTAACCAATCTACCCACCACTTTCTCCCTAGTCAGTTTTTCTCGCACGGTTTAACAGCACCACTGTTTCAGTGGTGCGCCGTAATCCTATAAGAAAATTCTGCTTCTATCTGGCAACTTAAAATACTCTTCCACAATTATATTCAATTGCTCCGCAATACCAGAAAAATCCAAGCTTAAATCAAGTGTTCTTACACTAATTTTGTTTCCACTCATCTGATAACTATTTTCATGATAAACATCTTCATCAGTTTTTGCATATAATAGCATACCTGCAACCTCATGAGGTTGCAAGGATAATTCCGCTTCTTTATTCTTTACATAAGTAAAAATCTGATACAAATTTCCAGAATGCAAGGTATGTGTTCCAAACTGAGATTGCGTTGTTTTAGCATAATATTTCGCATCAATAATCAAAATTTTTTCTTTATAACTTAGCATAATATCTGTCTGCATTACAGGAAGCATAGTGTTAATCCCATCATCAAGTTGCCAAGGAATCTGTGAAGCATTAGCAGTTATCTCCGAAAATTCTTTTCGGTAATATTCGAGAATAAATTTTTCATATAGTCTGCACATACGTTGTTCATCAAGAAAATCCATCAGTTTTGTAGAACCATCTGAATTTGTATGAAGTAATCCTTTTACAACAAGATAGCATACCGATATCAGCATTCTGTACATCTGGTTATTGCGGTTATATTGCATATTCCAATCTACTGAATACAAATCGATAACATCAACATCACTAAAATATACCAAAATCTTTCTAAGTTCTTTTTTTCTTTGTCTTGATATATCCGATTTAATTAACAATTTAATGGTCGACTTAATAATTCTATTCATCATTCCGTTTACAGAGAACTCATCATAAGTACAAATCATTCGTTTTTTTAACATTGTTAATATCTTGATTGATTCTGTAACATCAATCTTACCTCTAAGTGAAGATAAAGATTCTGTTTGCGGAATATACTCTTTTCCAAGGCCTCGCTTTATTTGGACTCTTACACCTTTTGTAAGTATTGCTGCCATAAGTTCTGCGGTATTATTAAAATGTTCTGTAGCTAGATTCTTATACCCTTGTTCATTTAAAACTTGGAAAGCATATGACAGCATATAGTAAATATTTTTTATTGGTATCACTTGATTGTACTCCTTAGATTATTGCTCCAATCTTTAACCTTTATAGGTTCATCAAACCAATACTCCTTGAGTAGAGGAATCAATTCATATTCAACAATACTATATAAACACTGTTCATCTACTTTTTCAGCTTCAAAATTACAGAAATAACTGTGTCCGATACAGAATCCCTCACCAAGTGATTCATCAGCCGCAATAACTGAATTTAAATTTTCAACACAACTAATTAATTTGTTAAACTTTTCATTATCTAAAGACATTCTATATTCACGGAACCCATTAGTTTCGAAACCTGGTTTAAGTTCAAAAAAGGCAAATCTTCTTCTAAGTGCATAGTCCAACATTGCAAGGCTTCTATCTGCTGTATTCATCATACCAATTATATGAACATTAGCAGGAACAGCAAACTTCTCTCCTGAATAAAGAAGTTGTAATTCAATCCCTCTCTTATCATTTTCGATAAGCATGAATAACTCGCCAAAGATTTTACTTAAGTTCCCACGATTTATTTCGTCAATTATAAAAAAATAATCGTTATCACTATCTATTTCTGCTTTTTTACAGAAATTATAAAAAGCCCCCTTTTTCAATTCAAAGCCATTGGAAGATGGTCTAAATCCCATAATAAAATCTTCATAAGAATAACTTTGATGAAACTGTACCATCATAACTCGGTCAATATCTTTTACTCCCATTATTGAATAGGCAAGGCGCTTTGCTGCAAATGTTTTCCCTACACCTGGTGCTCCTTGGAGAATAATATTTTTCTTAGCTTTTAAAACTCCCAATAATCTCGTATAATCTTCTTCTGACATAAACACTTCATCAAGAAAATCAGATTCTGTATATACTGGATAATTTATTAACACATCCTCTACTTCACCTTCAGAATCACCTTCAAACAAAGTGTTTATTTTTTCTACATAATCCGTATATGGTGTAATATCAGTTAACGTCTTTATAAGTGCAGGCCCAGAATAATTCCAATCGCCTTTATGAGTCCAATTTACTTTACGAATATTTACATATCCATCATCTCTTTCAATATCATATTCGTAATCAGACGTTACTACTCCACGACCAACCAGTTGATGCAAGCCTTTTTTTACAAATATAATATCACCAATTTGTATTTCATTAGCAAACTGCCATGTTGCATGAGCCGAATTTTTATAGGAGACATTACCTTTGAAAATCTCTTTCATTTTTGATTTCATTGCATCCTTTGAATCGAATGCTTTAAGATTTCCTATCTCCCCCCACGCAATTGCCATTATTCCTTCTGAGTAAAACGACTCCCACATACTCGAATTTTCACCAGGAGAATAAATCCAATAATGTACTGTATCTACATCATCATCTGCAATTGCAGTACCTTTTGGGGGCTGTTTCCTTTGAGCTGAAACTATAGCATTTTTAAATATTTCTGAAGCTAATTCATCAGTCATTTCAACTAACTTGCCAGCTTCAGTCAATATCCATCTGCCATAAACGCTTTTGTCAATATATCCAGCATTTACTAAGTAATTACGAGCAAATGCCAATTCATTTTCCAATTTATTGACTTTATTTTTTCCTCTTGTAGCATTAATTTCTTCATCTGATAAATGCTCATTCTCTATAATCTTCGCACGAGCTTCAGCAGGTGTGGCAGAACCATCCAAATCACGCAACGCTTGAATTAGAGGCTTAAACCAACGAAGGAATTCAGCGCTAGATGTCCTCTTACCACCTGTTCCAGTCTTCACCTGATTAACCTGTTCAGAACTCATTAATGCGCTATATGATAATTCAGGATAGTTTTTATAATCGTACTTACCAGCCTTCAAAGCTTTATTGCAAATATCATTTATGTATAGATAGTCTGCAGCATATGGAACCTTGCTAACTTTCTTTTTTATAGATTCAACAACTTCAGCTGGCATATTATCTGCATTTAAAATATACCATCTATTTCTTGAATCAAGATTTATATAATTATATGGACGAACCCAATAAAGACCTATGGTAATATTCCAACGTATACAAAACTGGTCGTGAACTAAATCATACCACTTTGAAAATTCTGCACGACTTTCTTCAGTATCATTGTCTGCTAAACGTATAGCCGCTTCGAAAAGATTCCAAATATTATCTATGTCATCTGGGTTTCTATCTTCTTTAAAACCATAAAATGTTGCCTTAAGATTATTTAATACTGGAATTCCATCAAAATTTTCGGGCACTTTAGCTGCAACACAAAAAACACTCGCTATGCTTTTCATTATAGCTATTCTATTTGCATTAGTTATGCCTTTGTTAAAGAGTCCAAAAAAAGTAAAAGGATCTATATCAATAATATCGTCTCCACTTTCTAATTTGGGAACTTTCATTCCAACATCAGTGTAAACCAAATATATTTTCTCAATAAGTTTCTTGCGATCATTCTTAAAGGATAAAAGTTTTGTTGCTAATTCCGAATAAAAGTCTGTCCAATCAAATTGCACTCTTAACACTCCTCACTATGCAAAATTTAATGCGCTCAAAAAAGCATTTTCCGCCCCTCTGAAACCCTTAAAATGGCTTAACCATGCGGTTTAACAGCACTACTGTTTCAGTGGTGCGCCGTCCCCAATCATGCTTCGCTTTTGCTTGCATTCTTGGATGGCTATCACATGGTGCGCACCAAACATCAATCATTGGTGTACGGATGGTGTACAAAATGCGCACATGTGCACAAATTTCGCCCCTCTGAAACCCTTAAAATGGCTTAACCATGCGGTTTAACAGCACCACAGTTTCCACATGGCTCGTCATCGGGAACATATCCACAGGCTGCGCCACCAGCGCCTTATACCCGTGCTCATTCATAAACGCCAGATCACGCGCCAACGATGCCGGATTGCAGGACACATACACAACGCGCTCAGGCTG
>CAKSUE010000104.1 GCA_934501135.1 uncultured Eubacteriales bacterium
CATACCATCATCAAAATATGAAAAACTATCGCCACATAGTTTCCCATAATTGCAAATATGCTGGGCACTTCCTATTGCAAGATCTAGTTTCGGTTTTTCTGTTACTTGTATTCTACATCTATCATCTGCATAGCTTATTAATGGCACATCCATTTTTCTTCCACAGGCATACGAAATCTCTTTCCCTAAAATAAGTTTATTTAATTGCCTTCTTTGATGATTCATAATTTCTATTTCCACTGATAATCTGCCAAATTTATTTTCTCTACAACTAATATCTAATGGAATAATATCAATTTGTTTTAACTTTGACATTAATCTTTCCGCTATAGAATCATTAAATCTCTCATACTCTTTAAACTCTGTTTCTATGTCTTTTAAAATACGGCTCATTCCCATAAATTGCTCCGATACTACTCCTCTTATTTCCCCCATTCTACGTTGTGCAGATTCTTTAATTACAAACTCATCATAATATTTGTTAATAGACCTTATCATCTCTGGATATTTGCTACATCTATGAGAAAATGTTTCTGGAAAATCCGCGGCTTCAACCTTTCCTTTATTTTCTAATATATTATTTATTTTTGAAAAGGCATCAATTGTATAATCATACTCCTTTTCCCAGCAAAACATCTTGAGTCCACATCCTCTACAAGTATAATTAACTGCATTTACACATACCTCATCTATATTTTGCACATTTATTTTTGATAGCTTTTTAGAAACTGACGAAACCGATTCAGCTACTTCACCCATAGCTTTAGACACATAATCAAGCCTCATTGTAATGGAATTTCTAAGTCCGTCTATTTTAACTGCGTCACTCTGCTTAGAAAATAATAATGTGAGCTTGTCTGAAATATTTCCGGGAATTAACATAAATATAAACGATGCAATCATTGATTCATATATCGATGAAACAATCTTATATGAATCACCTGTTTCAAATGTTACAATAATATTGGAAACTATAAAAGCAAAGACAGTGGCAAAACTTCCAATAGTTGAAAAAAGGCCAGCCATCATACCTGCAAAGGCATATGCACCTGAAATATAGGATAATGATGACGATGATATACTAAAAACTATACCTGAGGCTATTCCTGATATACTTCCTCCTGCGACTCCTGCATACTTTGCACATAACAAAATTATTAATACTGCTAATATTCTTCCTATAGAAATATTATTAACATACAAATTAGAAAAAGATAAAATTGTTATGCATACCGTCATTGCTAAACATGCAAATTCTTCCTGACTAAATCCATTTACTCCATGGTTTCCCTTTGAAAATTTTATAGTTTTTGAGAAAAAATACGCACCTGTAGCAGATAAAAACGATTCAAGAACTATGAGCATTACTACAGATGTTTCAAAATCGTCAACACTAGCCACTGCTAAACCAGTTGCAATTGATGGAATAAAGGCTACAATTGGAGCAAATACAGGATGTAAAGTTAATTTTCTTAGATCATTTAATGTCCATCTAATAGCAGCAACAGCTATTATTGATGCAATGTACCTCATACTTGAATTAACAGATGATGGTATTATGTAACCTATTATTCCACCTGCCAATGATGACCATAAACAATTGTATGGTACCGCTGCAATAAATGCATTTCCAAATGGAGAATAATCACCTAGTATTGCGCCTCTTGATGATAACAAGCCTAACATAAAATATACAGTTTGTATAACTAAAGATTTCGATATATTATTTGACAATATATCTTTAAATTTCCTAGGGGAAGTAACTGTTATTTCTCTCAAATTAACCACCACCACATTATTTTAAACATCATTATTCCACAAAAATATTATACTAAAAGTATGAGTCAGTAACTGTCATAACTCGTTGTAAAACATTGTTTCTTTATGTCAAATTTAAAATAACATGGCAAAATATTTAAAGATAATTATATATTTTACTATAAAAAATTGCACTGTTTAAATTATAACAGTGCAATTTATTTTTAATAACATCTTTTACTAAAGGTTGCTTACTTTAAATACATTTTTTGCTTCCAATAAATCATTACCTATTACATAAAATCGTTCATTATACGATGTACCTGAAAGAGTAAATAATTTTTCCAAATCCAACCTTTTTTTAGATAAACTCCACTTATTCTTAGAAACATTATATTTATAAGTATCGTTACCATTTTTATCTGTCATGCCAGTAAGAATAATTCCATTGTCTGTTGCCCCTATTGCAAAACTGCATTCCTGACCATGCTTAAATTTGGGAAGACTTGCACCCTTTTGCCAATCGGATCCATTATAAACATACAGCTGTCCTTTCATCCTTTTGCTATTTTCCCTGCTTTTTGTTCCAATTAAAATTATTTTATCTCCAGATACAGCAACCTTCATGCTATTTAATGCTACAGGTATACTCTTTTCACTAGTAATAGTATTGGTATTTGGGTCAATTGACCACACCTTACTATTTATACCCTCTTCGCAATCTCCAATTACCCACACTTTTCCATTATAATTTACAAGCCTTGCCTTTTCGTCAATACATAAATAAAGTCTTTTTCCATCCTTATAGTTTATATTTATATTACTCCACCTATCACCCGTTGGATTGTAGCACATTAACTTAGTGGTGGTTCTGCCCCTTTTCCCAAGCATTGGCACAATTGACCATATCTTTCCTTCTACTTCACAAGCACTCATACTACAGTCATGCCCTTGTACTGCTCCTTTGGGCATACTTCTTTTCCTCCACTTTCCCCTTTCTAAATTATAACAATACATATTATTTAATTTTATATGTGATGATTCATCCGATGCACCTAAGTAATATAAGTTGTCTCCGCAACCAACAAGTGTTCCGTTATAAAGAGAACCATTAGTTAATTTACTGTCTATGAATGGTAAATCTTTAAACTGATGTTTTAATTTTCCTAGATCAAATTTAGCTCTACCGCTTTTATTCTCAGTTTCAACAACAAATTCATGATTACCTTTACCTATATCTTTAGGAAGTTCAAAATTAATTTTATTATCAGACCAATCTAAAACCTTACATTCAATTCCATCTACATAAATATTTCCGGTATATTTAAAGAAATATCCACTAACTGTTGCGGTACCGTTGCCTTTTTCTAGTTTGTTTAATACTGGATAAGGGTCTGATATTGCTAAGCCCATATTAAATCTTCCATCTGATCTGCTTCTATGTTTAAGATCTTCGTTATCTCTAACAACGCCACCTACTATTCTGGCTTTTATTTCTTCATTGCTCCAATTTGAATTGTAATCTGACAATAGAGCATAGCTTCCTGTAATCATTGGTGCTGCCATAGATGTACCTGACATATATTTATATGGCACTTTTTCATTTCCTACGCCAATAGTATCTATATAAACACCTTCACTATTGTCTCCAAGTACAATTTCAAATTTTATAGAAAAATTTTTATAGTCTATATCAACACCATATAAATCTATTGTTTCCAAACTCCAATCATCTTTGACACTTCCTGAATTTATTATAATCCAGTCACCACTTTTATCTTTCACATAAGTACGGAAATTTGTATATTCATTGCCATCGCCTGAAATCCTAAATGCTAAGTTCTTTGCCCTATTTTTTTGATTTTTCAAATTAATCGGGTCTGAAATAACACTTAAATTTTTATTGTTATCTGTAGATTTTATATATAAAGACTTATCTCCATCATAAGCTCTGCTTTCATCTATAGATATACTTTGACAGCTGTAACCATAATCTGATTTAAATGTTAAACCAAGACCGTTGGTATTTTTGTCTGTAAAATTCTCATAAACAACATTACTACTAGACAACTCAGGGTAATATTCTTGCAAAGTTCTAGGCACTGTAGATAAAATTTCTTGTCCGGGTGCCGCAACATCCACTGTATCTTTACCATAGTTAGAAAAATACGCAAGATCTCCTTTTTTATTTGTTGCCGCAACTGTTATTAAATACGGCAAATTTTCTTTTCCAATAGCCCCATTATTTACTTCTGTATCTAAAGACTCATTACCAGCGGCAAATACAGAAGTAACACCCAATTTTCCTAATGATTTAACTGCATTATAAGTTAATACCGAATTTAAGGATCCTCCCCAAGAATTATT
>CAKSUE010000105.1 GCA_934501135.1 uncultured Eubacteriales bacterium
CTTAGAAAAACTGTGGTTGAAGATGTTCAAGACAGAGGCAAAGAAATAGCATTAAACGATGCAAGGAAGATTGATAGTAATACTGCTATAGGTGAAAAAGTGGGAGTAAAACTTGATACTAAAGAGTTTGGTAGAATAGCAGCGCAAACGGCAAGAAATATTATTAGACAGGGCATACGTGATGGTGAACGTGGTCAAGTTATGATTGAGTTCCAAAATAAACAACAGGAAATAGTTAGTGCTGTGGTTGAAAAAATTGATATTAAAAGCCATGCTGCAACATTGAGAATTGGAAAAGCAGAGACTGTTCTTCCAAAAAGTGAACAAGTTGGGAATGAAAACCTAAAGGAAGGTGATCATATAAAAGTATATGTTGTTGATGTTAGGGAAACTGAAAAAGGGCCTAAGGTTATAATATCAAGAACACATCCTGATTTTGTTAAAAGACTTTTTGAAATGGAAGTCCCAGAAATATATGATGGTACTGTTTTAATTAAATCTGTTTCGCGCGAAGCGGGATCAAGAACTAAAATTGCAGTGTATAGTAAAGATGAAGATGTAGACGCAATAGGCGCATGTATTGGAACAAAAGGAGTAAGGGTAGGAAATATTGTTAACGAGCTTGGTGGGGAAAAAATAGATATCATTGAATATAATGAAGACCCCGTAAAGTTTGTATCTGCGGCACTGTCGCCTGCAAATGTATTGAGTGTTGCTATTAGTGATGAGTCTCAAAATGCATGTCAAGTAACAGTTCCAGATAATCAGCTTTCTTTAGCAATAGGAAATAAAGGCCAGAATGCAAGGCTAGCAGCTAAACTGACTGGATGGAAAATAGATATTAAACCTGAAAGCGGATTTTATTCATTTGATAATTCTGACGATGATAGTAGCGAAGAAGATTCAAAAGAAGAAGAAAATTAATTAGGCTATATATTTAATAATGAAAGCGGGCTGTTTATGCAGGGAAAATGTGTACCTTTAAGAAAGTGTATTGGGTGCGGAGAAATGAAACCTAAGACTGAACTAGTAAGGATTGTGAAGACGAAGGATCTTGGAATTTCGGTGGACCTTAAAGGGAAAAAATCTGGGCGTGGTGCATATATATGTAGAAAACTTGAATGTTTAAAGAAGGCTAAAAAGATGCGACGGTTAGAAAGAAGTTTTTCTTGTAAAATCCCGGAGGAAGTATACGAGGTTCTGGGGGAGGAATTAGAAAGTAATGGATGTTAGTAAGCTTTTATCGTTAATGGGAATTGCAAGAAAAGCCGGTAAGATTAAATTTGGGTACGATACTGTTATCGATTCTGTGCAAAAAAAACAAGCAAAGCTTATTATAATGGCTTCAGATTTGTCACCACGAAGTGCAAGGAAAATAGAGGAATTAGCCAAAAGTAACAATGTAGAGATATTGAATATTAGTATTAGCATGGATGAAATTTATAGTTCAATCGGTAAAAAAACAGGCATAGTCTGTATTAATAATGAGGGATTTGCTGAAAAAATGATAGATATTAGTAAGACATATGAAATCGGAGATAATAAACAAATCTAAACAAGAAGTTAATCATTTTGATGTGGTTTATACATAAACGTATTTTGGTTTTACAATGGTTGTTAGCATGAAAGGAATGGTTATATTTTATGATGATTAAGTATAGAGTACATGAGTTAGCAAAGGATTTAGGGGTACCAAATAAAGAAATTATAGGATTAATAGAGGAGTATTTTGGTATTGTAAAAAAACATATGACCGCTTTAACAGAGGAAGAGCTTTCTTTGGTTCTTGAATATTATACTCAAAAAACAGCTGTAGAGAATTTTGACGAGTATTTTAACTCAATGCCTAAAAAGGATGAACCAAAGCCAGAAAAGAAAGCTAAACCTAAAGAGTCTAGCCCTAAAACAGAAACGAAAAGACAGTCGGATAAAAAAGAAGTGGCTAAAAAGAGCGATGCTCCAAAGACCAAGAAAAAAACAGATAAAGGAACCGAGAAGGCACCTGTGTCATCAAAGAAAACTACAGCTTCTAAAGCTCAAAAGACACCTAAAAAACAGAATAACAGCGATGAAAATAATGTAGTCAAAGCTAAGAAAAAACCAGAAAGTAGAGTTATTAATACAAGAGCGGCCCAGGTCGATATTGAAAAGTATAATGAAAAGTACGATAGATTAGCTTCTGAAAAAGTTAAGATTGATAATACGGTTAGAAAACAAAAGATAAATCAAAGATCTCAACAGCGCGGTAAGCATAAGATGAGCAAAAAAGAGACAGAAGCTGAAAGATTAAAGAGAATCGCTATGGAGCGTAAAGCTAAGCCTCTAACAATATCAATTCCCGAGGAAATAACTGTTGGCGAGTTGGCATTAAGGTTAAAAGCTACAGCTGCTGAAGTTATAAAGAAACTAATGATGATGGGCATGATGACATCTATAAACGATACTATAGACTTTGATACTGCAAGCCTTATAGCTATGGAATTCCATGCAAAGGTTGAAAAAGAGGTTGTTGTTACTATTGAAGAAAGAATAATAGACGATAGTGAAGATGACGATAAAAATCTAGTACCAAGATCACCTGTTGTTGTTGTTATGGGCCATGTAGATCATGGAAAAACTTCTCTTTTAGATTCTATTAGAAATTCTGATGTTACATCTACCGAAGCAGGTGGAATTACACAGCATATAGGTGCTTATAGAGTTAATTTAGATGGCAGGGAAATAACCTTCCTCGATACACCAGGCCATGAAGCTTTTACTACTATGAGAGCAAGAGGAGCACAAGTTACTGATATAGCAATTTTAGTTGTTGCGGCTGACGATGGAATAATGCCACAAACAGTGGAAGCTATAAACCATGCAAAAGCTGCGGGAGTATCTGTTATTGTAGCTATTAATAAGATGGATAAAGAAGGTGCTAATCCAGACCTTGTTAAACAGCAACTTACAGAATATGAACTTGTTCCTGAAGAGTGGGGCGGAGACATCCCATGCATACCTGTTTCAGCTGTAAATAAGGAAGGTGTTGAAGAACTGCTTGAAATGGTACTTCTTATTGCAGATATGAAAGAATTGAAGGCAAACCCTGAAAGAGCTGCAAAGGGTACAGTTATTGAAGCAAAACTCGATAGAGGGCGCGGTCCTGTTGCAACTGTTTTAGTACAAAACGGAACTTTAAAAATAGGAGATATAATTGTTGCCGGAACTTGTGTTGGAAGAGTTCGCGCTATGACAGACGATAGAGGAAACAGAGTTAAAAAAGCAGGTCCATCAGTTCCTGTTGAAATTACCGGTTTAGATGATGTTCCTATTGGTGGAGATATATTCAATTGTGTTTCAGATGAAAGGCTTGCTCGTGAACTCGTAGGGCAACGTAAGGCTAAACAGAAAGAGGAACAGTTTAATAGTCAAACAAAAGTAACGCTTGATAATTTATTTGACCAAATGCAGTTGGGTGAGGTAAAAGAACTCAAGATAATTGTTAAGGCTGATGTTCAAGGATCTGTTGAGGCTGTAAAGCAATCTCTTTTGAAACTTTCTAATGATGAAGTTAGGGTTAATGTAATTCATGGAGCTGTTGGTGCGGTAAGTGAATCTGATGTTATGCTTGCTAATGCTTCTAATGCTATTATTGTTGGTTTTAATGTCCGTCCAGACCCTGTTGCTGCTGAAAATGCAGAAAGAGATGGTGTCGACCTTAGATTATATAGAATAATTTATGATTGTATTGAGGAAATAGAGTCTGCAATGAAGGGGATGCTTGCACCTAAATTCCGCGAAGTTCAGCTTGGAAGAGCAGAATGTAGGCAGGTTTATAAAATCTCTAACGTGGGAACAGTTGCAGGAAGCTATGTAGTTAGTGGCAAAATAGCTAGAAATGCTGAGATAAGAGTTGTTAGAGATGGTATTGTAATTGCTGAAGATAAAATGTCATCTTTAAAAAGGTTCAAGGATGATGTAAAGGAAGTTGCACAAGGTTATGAATGTGGTATAGGTCTTGAACGCTTTAATGATATTAAAGAGGGAGATATTTTTGAAGCATTTATAATTGAGGAATATAAAGATTAATTTTTCAAATGATA
>CAKSUE010000106.1 GCA_934501135.1 uncultured Eubacteriales bacterium
GCAATAGACAAAGCATCACCAAAATCATGAACTGAGTCTGATATTATAGAAATGCTATTAGTATATATTCCACCAATTAATTCAAATACCGAAAAGCCTAAATTAAGAAAAAACGCAGTTTTTATGTTACTTGCAGATTTTTTACTCATTTATACACCCACCTTTAACTAATAGTATTTATGTATAATTATATTAAATTAATGTCACTAATGTCAAATATTAATGAACATTTGCATTACTTATAAATATTTGGTATAATTCCTCAATGAAAATAAAAAATATCAGGTGATTAAATGGAAAATTTCTTAAAAAGATGCTGGGCCAATATAAGTATTGACAATTTGCAAAATAATATAAACATCGTAAAAAAACATATAAATAAAAATACAAAAATAATGGCAGCAATTAAAGCAAATGCATATGGTCACGGAGACAAAGTAATTGCAAAATATCTTGAAGAGCTTGGAGTTTCATGGTTCGCTGTCTCTAACATTGAAGAAGCTCTCGCTTTACGTGGATACGGTATAACACTTCCTATTTTGATTCTAGGCATAACACCAACTTCATACGCCAAAACTTTATACGATAATAATATAACTCAAACTGTTTTCTCAAAAGAGTATGCTGACGAATTGTCTAAACAAGCAAAAAAAGAAAACATCTGTATTAATGCGCACATTAAAATAGATACCGGTATGGGAAGAATAGGCTTTTCGTCTAATATAAATGATATTGATAAAACTATAAATGATTTAACTAATATATACATTGATTCTAATATTAACTGCACTGGAATTTTTACTCATTTTTCTTGTGCCTCCGACCTGAACAGTGATTCCTCTGCATACACACTGAAACAATTTGAATCATTTAAAACAGTATGTTCTCTTCTTAATAATTTAGGAATTGATGTTGGACTTAAACACTGTAGCAACAGTGCCGCAATAATAAACTATCCACAAATGCAAATGGATATGGTACGTCCCGGTATTATAATTTATGGGTTATCAATGTCAGGCTCCATAAAAGAAAACATTGGTATAAAACCAATAATGGAGATTTACTCAAAAATATCCATGATAAAAACTATACACAAAGGCGAATCTGTTAGCTACGGAAAATTGTTTACTGCAAATAAAGACACCAAAGTTGCAACTATTACATGTGGCTATGCTGATGGATATTGCAGAAAATTGAATAAATCATTTGTAATTATACATGGATATAAAGCCCCCATCATTGGAAATATATGCATGGATCAACTTATGGTTGATGTTACAGATATTCCAAATGTAAATGTTGATGATACAGTTATTATGATTGGTAAACAAGGTGAACAATCAATTGGTTTTGATGAACTTGCAGACTCTATTGGCACTATAGGATATGAATTAGTATGTAATATAGGTAGAAGAGTTCCAAGAATTTACACACAAAAAAATGCAACGGTAAATATTGTTGACTACTTAATAAACAATATTTAGCACCTTCTATTTGTTAAAATTATAATAAATTTATGTTATTTTTGTAAAATAATCATTATATTTTTTGCGCCATATTGTAATATATAACTAAAATATGATATAATACATCATAAGAAATATGAAGTTTTTATCAAAATACTTGGAGGGTGCAATGATATGAACAAAAAAACATTAGACTCTATCTTATCATCCGTTATTAACTATGAGGAAATTGCCCCAGATCAAGATATAATATTTGAGGGCCACGGTGAAAGAGATAGTTCGGGTAAAATAATTTCACAGCACGGATCTTCTCCGGAAGAAATTTCTAAAATTGCAAGCAAAATAAATAAACCTAAAAATTGGCACGGATGTATAGTTCTTTTGGGTAGCTGCACTGCTGATCTTACAGAAGCTGTGTCTTATGAGTATTATAAATTAACCAACGAATCAGTTACTGTAGTGGGTCCAAAATATGATTTAATAGTTGAATATGTCAACGATCAACAAACTATTATAGGAATAGGTTGGGCTGATAACGACCCAAATAAGCCGGAATATATAGATTTTGCTAAAAATGATATTTATACACTTGATAAACTTGTTTGTGATATTGATAACAAGTTAAACTACTTTAAAATTCTGTTTGGTGAATTTTTCGATTCAGTTTTGCCTACATATTCAAGTGACCCAGAAAAACTTAAAATCTGGTTTCAAAAGCTAAATAAATTAAAAAAACTTCTAGCAAATAATATTAAATATTTAGACTTATTAATTCCCAGCCAAAATCTAGATGAAAGTACTATGAATTCTTGGAAAGAGATAATATTGACATCCAAACTAATTCTTACTACATTGTTAAAGCTTTGCAATAAATCTAATTATATATTAGACGATAAAGATATGACCAAATTAATAGTTTTAAATGAATTATCATACAAACTAAAGGATATACAGAAAGGAAAATTGCCTCATTTATTTTACGTTGCAGAAAATCTTATTAGAATATTTAATATAAGTACAATTCAAGATACTTTAGACTTATCTAACCCACAAATGGTAAAAATAAGCAGATATACTGAATAAATTCTATTTAACAATCTGTTAAACATACATATTAAATAGATAATTTGTTATAAACAGTGATGCTAAATTTAATTTTAAAAGATATATTGGAACAAATAAATTAGGGTATGTCATCTTAGATAAGTAGTGAATTAAATATTGTTCAAATATTTTTTACTCTTAGTATGTAATAAATCATACTAAGAGTTTTTTTATAACTTGCTAAAATAATACTTCATAACTTTAGCAAGTCTGTCTCTGGACTTTTTTAAATGCCTCGATATAGTAGATTCAGAAATACTAAGCTCAAGGGAAATATCTTTTAGTGAAAGCTGCTTACCATAATACATTATAACACATTGTCTTTGTCTTTCTGTAAGCTCTCCATCTATTGCTCTAACCAAAACCTCAAGCATTTTTTTGTACTCACTATTATCACTGAACTTATCTCTTTGGTAATTTGAGATACCAATTAGAGATTCTGTAAACTCATTCAATGAAAGAGGCCTATTTATCATCCTTTTCTCTCCTTTCAATACCCTTTATATACCTTCCTGTATGTTTAACCTCTAAATACATAGAATATAATAAAGCTATTCTATAATTAATATCGTTTGAATCTGATGGACTAGATATCTTTGCTTCATCTTTTAATTTCCTAATATATCTTTTTAAATTTATTTCCTGAACATAATACTGATTTGACCAATCTTTATAATTCATAATGTACTCCCTTTCACACGAAATGTGTAGTTGGTGGTATGAAACATTAAAAAAATATTAAAACATATCAGGTTGGCAGCTTATTGTCCAATAAAAACATCTTCTAAAATTAAATTTAAGCAAAAATTCACCTCTTAAGCAAGATGTTATCACGTAAATTTTCATAAGTCAACATTTTTTTGCAAAAAAATACACATTTTTTCAATAAATAAAAAAAAATTATTATAAAAACAATATTATAAAAAATCTTCTTGCATACACAGATTGTGTATGATATAATATTATTAAATTTTTTAAGAAAGGATTAATTATAATGTCTAAAAGTACATTTGGTCAGCAACTTAGATCCCTTAGAGAAAGTTTCGGGTTAACACAAGCTCAACTTGCATCCAAACTGGATGTTTCTTCATCCGCTATAGGTATGTATGAACAAGGAAGACGTGAACCAGATAGTGCTATGCTTACTAAAATTTGTACTGAACTTAATACAACTACAGATTATCTTCTCGGTTTCAACAAAAACAAATTAAATACCGACAGAGAAGTAAATGAAGTAATTGAAGAATTCACACATTTGTTGGAGGAACAAAAAGGGCTAATGTTTAATGGTAAGCCCATAAGTGAAAATGACAGAGAAAAAATTATTGCAGCTATAAGAATAGCCGCAGCAATAACTATGACTCCTTATAACAAAAATTAATTGCTATAACAATGTAATAAATAATAAGACATTACAACGAAATAATGGTTTATAAAATAAATAGAATTAAAAAATTTGTTAAAAAATATCATATTCAATTGTCATTTA
>CAKSUE010000107.1 GCA_934501135.1 uncultured Eubacteriales bacterium
ATATGACACTGTTACTATAGATATAGATAATCAAAAGGATATTAAATTAACTTCTAATATTGATATAATAAATGATGTAAAGGAAAATACCGCATATAAAGCTGCGGAAGTTTTTTTTAGTGATCTTAATATTAAAAATCCGGGTATTAAAATTAACATAGAGAAAAAGATACCTATGCAGGCAGGCTTAGCAGGAGGAAGTGCAGATGCAGCTGGCGTTATATTGTTGCTTGATAAACTATTTAAGACCTGCCTAACAAAAAGGAGAATGTTTGAAATAGGTGCAAAAGTAGGTGCAGACGTGCCGTTTTGTATTAACGGTGGCACTATGTTTTCTGAAGGAATAGGAACTATTCTTGAACCAATTCCTGATTTACCGGAATGTTATATTGTATTATCCAAACCACCTATAGGGATATCTACTAAGGAAGCGTATGAGAAGTCTGATACATCAGAGTATATTGAAACTATCAAAGTTAGTGAAGTAGTAGACTCAATTTATAGCGGAAATTTAAAAGAAATTAGTAGCTTAATATTTAATAGATTTGAGCATGTAATGGATATAAAAGAAGTAACCGAAATAAAGAGTATGATGAACGATATGGGAGCGCTCAATTCCTGCATGAGTGGAAGTGGTCCAACTGTTTTTGGAATATTTGATAAAAAGCTTACTGCTGAACATAGTTTTATGAAATTAAGAAAACAGTATGGTGAGACATTTTTGTGTAAACCAGTATCTGGGTTTATAATAGAATAGTCACATAAAAATTTAGATATATTTATTATTTGAATAAATATAATAATCTTGTCCATAATCATTTTGTATTACCATTGATTGAAAGGACAAGATTTTTTATTATGAAAACTATTGAAAAGGCTATTATTTTAGGTTTTATATTTACACTTTTAATTTCGATTACAGGCTTTAAAGCACATTGTGATAATATAGAAAAAAAGGTACTTAGACTTCACGTAATTGCTAATTCTGATACACAGGAAGATCAGGAGCTAAAATTGAAGGTTAGAGATAGAATAATAAATTATTCAGGAGATATTTTTGTGGATGCTACAGACAAAAAATCTGCAGAGAAATTGACAAAGGATAATTTGTCTGAAATAAAGAAAATTGCTCAAGAAGAAGTGTTAAAAAACGGTTATAATTATCCAGTAGAAGTAGAGTTAAAGAATACCCACTTTAATACTAGAGTATATAACGAGGTAACGTTGCCAGCAGGTAATTATGATGCTCTAAGAGTTATTATAGGTGATGGCAATGGCAAAAACTGGTGGTGTGTTATGTTTCCACCAATGTGCTTACCGGCTGCAGAAGAAAAAAGTGAGTTAAGCGAAGTATTAAGTGATTCAGAGTTAGAGATAGTTAGTGACAATAATAAATATGAGATAAAATTTAAGGTGGTAGAATTATTCGAAGAATTGAAAAATTTAATAGAAATTAGGGAGAATTAAAAATTGTTTAACAATATAGAAAGCATAAATCAATATAATAGCAATTTGAATTTAATATTGGGTAGAAGTGGAAGCGGAAAGTCCTTTTATATTAAAGAATTGATAAAAAAGTTTTTATCAACTGACAAAAATAAAATAATGTTGATTGTACCTGAACAAGACTCGTTTGAAACGGAAAAATCAATTCTTAAATTTTTAGGTGCCGAAGAAGCTAACAAAGTTGTTGTTACAAGTTTTAAAAGAATGGTAGATTTTATTTTTAGACAAGTAGGTGGGCTTGCAGGAACTAGAATCAACGATTCTAGTAGAAATATATTTATGAAACTTGCGATAGAAGAAGTAAAAGAACATTTGAAGCTATATGATGAAAAAACAGATAGTAATGAAATGGTAGACATAATGGTATCAGCGCTAAAAGAGTTTAAGATTAATTCAATAAATACTGATTTTATTATCGAAGCATCTAAAGGGGTAAAGGATAAAACATTAAAGAATAAAATATCTGATACAGTATTAATTCTAGACACATATGATGCACTTATAAAACAAAGTTACATAGACCCTTTGGATGATTTAACTAGGCTGTCAGAAATTCTTAGTGAAGATAATTTGTTTGGAGATTATATAATATTTATTGACGAGTTTGATGGATTTACCCCACAAGAACTTTTGGTATTAGAAAATATACTCAAACAGTGTAAAGAGAGCTATATCGCTTTACGTGTAGACGAGTTTAACCTAAACGATAATGGGATGAATTTGTTTTCTCCGGTTTATAAAACTTTAAAACGGTTAATAGATTTATCAAATAGGAACTCGATAAGGATAAAAAAACCGCAACTATTAAATAAACAGTGTAGGTTTAATTCTCCGGAACTAAAAATGCTAGAAAAGTCTATATTTAGAAATAGTCTAAAAAGCGTTGATGATAAAATTGATGATATAGTTATATATAGCGCAGTAGATGTTTATGATGAAATAAATTTTATTTCTAATACAATAAAAAAGATGGTAATAGAAGATGGACTATATTATAACGATTTTGCTGTTATAGCGAGGAGTTTAAATTTGTATGATGGTGTTATAAGTTCTATTTTTGAAAAGCACGAGATACCATATTTTATGGACTTAAACCAAAGTATAAATACTAAACCTATAATGACAATGGTATTGTCGTTATTTGATATAATTCATTCTTCATTTAAAACAGAGTACATATTTGCCTATTTAAAAACAGGAATACCGAATATAAATTTTGATGACATTTCAGTTATTGAAAACTATGTTATGCTTTGGGAAATAAGCAACAAAGAATGGCTTAATGAGTTTAAGTATAATCCGTCTGGATTTTCTCAAAAAATGAACAGTTCAGATGAAGAACTTCTAAAGAAGATAAATAATATAAGAGAAAAAATAATTAGCCCTATTTTAACTTTTGCTGAGAAAATAAAGTATAATAGTTCAGAAAACACAACAAAGGCTATATATGACTTTTTAATTAGTATTGAAGCGGATAAAAGGATTATGGATATTTCAGATAAATTAGAAAATTCGGGCGAACATAATTTATCTGAAGAACAAACTAGACTGTGGGATTTATTGATGGACATATTAGATCAAATGTCTTTAATATTAGGAGATAGTTACATAGATTCAAAAAAATATTATGAAATATTAAAGCTTACTATTGAATCTGAAGATATTTCATTTATTCCACAAAGTTTAGATGAGGTTACAGTAGGAGACGCAGATAGAATAAGATTAAAGGATAAAAAAGTTGTTTTTATAATAGGTGCAGTTGAAGGAGAATTCCCAAGAACACCAGTGTCGTCTGGAGTATTTAATGATTCAGAAAGAAAATTATTAATATCATTAGGATTACCTATGTATGAGTCTTTAGAGAAATTGGTTATAGAAGAAAGATTTCTAGCATATACTTCTATGATGAGTGCCTCCGATAAATTGTTTTTATCATGGCCAATGTCATCAATATCAGGAGATAGCAACTATCCATCTTCTATAATTAAAAATACAAAAAAGATATTTAGTAGTTTGCATATAAAAGATGAGCTTAGCTTAAATGATGATTATAATGCTTATTCAGAGAAACCAACATTTGATTTATGTGCCAAAGTTTGGAACAATAATACAAGTTTTTCAGAAAGCATTAAGTCTTATTTTAAAAGTAAGGAAAAATATAAAAATAAAATTCAGGCTTTAAATAGGGCATCTAACCAAGAACCCTTTAAATTTGATAATTGCCAAAATGTGGATAAATTATTTGGAAAAGAGATGAGAGTCTCTGCGTCTCAAATAGAAAAGTTTTATCTTTGTAAGTTCCAATATTTTTGCAAATATGGTCTTTTAGCAAAACCCCAAAATCCATATGTATTCAATTCATTAGAGTATGGCAAGCTTATACATTTTTTACTTGAAAAAGTTTTATCTCAGTATTCTATACAGAACCTTAAGAATATGGATAAACAGTCAACAAAGCTTATGATTAGCCGGATTTTAGATAGTTATATAGATGAGAATTTAGGAGGAATAGAAGGCAAGACAAAAAGGTTCAAATATCTATTATAT
>CAKSUE010000108.1 GCA_934501135.1 uncultured Eubacteriales bacterium
AATATCAGCAAGCGGCTTGTTATTAAATCTTGTCGAACCCCCACGAGCGGGAATCATACCTATTATTTTCATTTTGTCCTCCTTAAAAACTAATGCTTAATAATTTAAATTCCATGACCATTAGAATAAGCATCTTTGTTAAAAAGCCTAAATAAGTAAACTCTAAATAACCTTGTATAAGCATTAAACCCATATAAAAATTTACTCTTTGAGAATAATATCATCCTATGTGTACGTGATTTATCAAAAATATTTTCATTTTTAATTTTCACAATATTATCACTAATTAATCTTTTGATTTCTATTAAAAATTTCCTGTTGTTTTTAAAATCTCTATTTACATATATTTTATCAACGAAAGACCATGTGTAGTTAAGAGAGTAATAGATAGAATCATTCAAGATTATAGGATAATTATTTTTAACCATATCTACTAAATATTCACCAGCCACAACTAAATCTGGACTACATTTTTTTTGACTCTGTGACACTATCCCTCCCTGTCTTTGACGGTAATAATAACAATTCTTATCACATATTGAAACACCATTTACAAAATTACGTGCCAAGTCTACCGAAAAAAAGATATCCTCATGTAATTTTCCATCTGCAAATCTAATCTTATCAAAAACATACCTTCTGTACATTTTATTCCAAACACCAAACTCAGATTTTTTATGTATTTGATCATCCAAATATTGAAAATTTGATTTAATATTTATCACCATATTATTTTCTTTATTTATGTTTTTGCTAATAAGCTCTCCATCGTTAAATCGGTGCGTACCACAAACGCTGTAATCACATTTTGTATTTTTCAGTATGTTATATAGTACTTCACAATAATCTGTTGAAACACAATCATCACTATCAACAAAACAAATATATTTTCCAGAAGATGTATCAATACCTCTATTACGTGCTGAAGATAAACCTTCATTTTTTTGGTGTATAACTTTAATTCTTGGATCAATCGAAGAATAATAATCGCATATATTACCACAATTATCCGGTGAACCATCATCCACCAATATAATTTCTATATCACTCATAGTTTGATTAATAAGACTTTCAACACATTTTTCCAAATATTTTTCAACTTTATACACTGGTACTATTATAGAAACTAAAGCCATACTCAACACCCAATACGCTTAACAATTTGAGACAAATATTTTTCATCAAAACAATCTGAAGGATTTCTTCCTAAACCATCTTTTGCCTCATTTGTAAATTTGCCATCAATAATAATACGATCTGTCGCATTACGTAAAAACCATTCATATTCAATATCTATGTTACCTAGATCAATTGTCTGAATAGAAGATTTAGAAAAATCAGCCGCTAAAACCGTAGCAGTAGGACCAATAGCCAAAATAAGTAATTCATTTGAATATATTGATTTAACATAATTCTTTATTTCGTTATAAAAATCAAAAGCATTAATTGCTGGGACAAGAACACGTTTTATACTTCTAGCCTGATCAAATAAGTCATTACCTACACCCATACGAGTTTGGTTACCTTCTATGATTATTATATCTTTATTTTCCCATATTTTTTTTAATTTAGGAAAAGTACGAACAGCTCTGCGGTTTGTTTTCCAGTCAATATATGGCCGTGTAATCTGCGAATCGCCAAATAAATAATTTTTGCCGGACTGATTTCTTATTAAATTTATAATTTCTTCATGCCTTCCATTTTTTCCCCACTCAATCCAAAAATTTTTAGCATGTTCATTACAACCAACTGTTGTGTTATAACATCTAGGAATGCAAATCAATAATTTTTTATTTTTTATTGATAACACTTTTGAAAGAGCGTCAGAAATTTCATCAGATTTATTTTGAAAACCCAAATCTCTATTTTGAAATATTAAATCAAATTCACCATCGCCAAATCGAGAAATAGAACAGTTATTTTTTAATATATATTTTAATGTTTTATCTGGGGACATTATTCTAAGATGATAAAAAAAGCGCAACCTAAGAATACGTTTTTTTTCATAAAATATTTCATAAATATTTATTAAATATCTTTTTATATTATATTTTATCATAATCCAACACCATTTTTTGATATACTATACCATAGGTATGAAGAAAAGTAACTATTTGATTCTTAAGATTATGTTAACATAATCTTATTTTTAAGAAAGCAAAGTTCAAAAGCTAAGCTTTAGCCTTAAATACATATAAATATCTATAAATCGTTTTTAATATTTCGCCACAAATTTTATCAAATCATTTACGATTTTTCTTCTTATACATTATCTTTTTTAAAGGGGAACTAAAAATACCCTTTTCATAATCATTCATAATAAAAAGCCAGTTCAAGGCAATATATATGACTGTAAATACAATTATTCCAGATATCAAAGTAATAACATTATAAAAATCGATATAATTAGCCAGGAATAAAGTTATAACGTTCATTATAATCGGTAATATATAAATTTTTCCCACATTCTTCCAAAACCTGATCATATCTAAGCCAATTTTTTTCCAATAATACCAATTCATAATAAATCCTTGACCAATAGTCAACGCTATACCTGTCATTAAGGCTGCACCAATAATACCCATAACTTGCATTAAAAGCCAAGTTCCTATTACATTTCCTATAGCTATACCAAGATACACCACAGCTCTAAAACGATGTTTATTTTGAGCAATAACAATGCTAAAGCATACACTTTGAACTAAAGGAATCATATTAGGTATCATCATCAAAATAGCAACCCAGTACGCATCTTCGTAGCCAGAACCAACATAAAATTGTATAAAAGGCTGACCAAAAGAAATAAAACCGGTTACTAACAACGCAATAATATAACATTGCAACCTACCAACTCTTATTGCCAAATCAGTAAGCTCATCATTTGATGCGCCAGAAAAAACTAGTTTTTGCGTTTTGGGTGATATCACATTTGAAATACCAGTGGTAAGGCTAATAACAATTCCGTTAAATACACTTCCTACATTATACACCGCTACACCAACCGTAGCTAAAGCAGGTATTGCACCTATCATTACAAAATCCGTTGCGTTATTCAATTGACCAACAACATTTGCAACAAATATCCAAAAAGAAAAAGTCAAAATTTCCTTAAGTACATTCGATGACATTTTGGAATACTTTGCTTTAATACCTACAGCACGAGTCGCATATCCGTAATATAAAACTCGAATTACCACACTTAGAATTAAACTTGACATTGCCATGCCTATTGAGGCAAAACCCAAGAAAAGAACAATCAAATTCACTATTGGCAAGACACAAGTTGTCGCAATATTCATAAATTGAAGAAAGATAAACTTTTCATGAGCTGTTACTACTGAAATTTGCGGAGTCATTAAAAAATTGATAGCCGTATTTAGCGACAAAATAAAAACAAGTATCCTCATTGTAATTAATTCTGATGATGTTAATGAATCGCTATACCATAAACCTATAATTAAACTAAGAATTACACCTACCACAAATGTTATAATTGCTATTAATCTAAATATTCGAGAAAACAACCCCAACATTTTTTCTTCAGCTTCTTCTCCATTTTCTTCATGTGCCTTAATAAGATAACGCGTAATAGCAGATCCCATTCCGAAAGAAATTAAGGAAAGATAACTTGTGATATTACTTGAAAGCTTATACAATCCGTATTCACTTTGTCCCAACAATTGCAACATTATAGGCGTATAAAAAACAGGAATCAAGTTTCCTAACAATAAATTTATATAGTTTAATATTACACCTATTTTTAACTGACTTTTATTTTTATCCATTCACAACCTCATTAAGTTTAAAAAATCATATCAAAATCTACTCTCGGAAAGACTTCAAGTTTTCCGCCACGAGTAGCATTATACACTTCTATACCGTGTTCATCACAATATTTTTTCATTGAAATAAAAGCTCTTGTGCTTGCATCTAAATTCGGTATATATAGATTTTCTTTGTCTTTGTTATACTCATCAGTAAAATAATCTTTAACACTTTTATCGTTGATAATTTCACCTTTATCGTTTTTATAAAC
>CAKSUE010000109.1 GCA_934501135.1 uncultured Eubacteriales bacterium
ATAGTTTAAATTATATTATTTAAAGTTTAAGCTTAAAAATAAAATTTTTGGAGGATATTATGGATATTATTGAATTGGCAAGAGAGATTGGAAGAAAAATACAAAGTGATGATATGTATTTAAAACTAAAAATAGCGAAACAAAATAGTGATGAAGATAAAGAACTTCAAGATTTAATAGGTGAGTTTAACCTTAAAAGAATGGCAATAAATAATGAAGCAACTAAAGATGAACGTGATGAGAAAAAGATCCAAGAACTTAATATAGAATTAAGAGAGATATATTCTAAAGTTATGAAAAATGAAAATATGGCTGCTTATAATATTGCTAAACAGGAAATGGATTCTGTTTTGAAGAGAGTCACAGCTATAATAATGCAATCTGCTGAGGGCGAAGACCCTGAAACTACAGATTATGAAGAATCTTGCACAGGGAGCTGTTCCTCTTGCAGTGGATGTCATTAATTGCTATTTAGACTATATTTTTTAAAAAGGAATGTTAGATATGACTAAATTATCTCCTATGATGAAGCAATACTATGAAATTAAAGAGGATCATAAAGATACTATTTTGTTTTTTAGATTAGGAGATTTCTACGAAATGTTTTTCGAGGATGCAAAAATTGCATCTAAGGAATTGGAACTTACTCTTACAGGTAAAGACTGTGGTCAAGAAGAACGGGCACCTATGTGTGGTGTCCCTTACCATAGCAGTGAATCGTATATAGCTAGGCTTGTTTCAAAGGGCTATAAAGTTGCTATATGTGAACAAATTGGAGATCCAAGTGCGTCTAAAGGAATAGTAAAAAGATCCGTTGTTAGAATAATCACTCCTGGTACAGTTATAGAAAACACAATGTTAGATGAGACTTGCAATAACTTTATTTGTAATATTTACATTTTAGGCAATAATGCTGGTGCGTGCTTTTGTGATATATCAACAGGAGAATTATATGCGACTCATATATCTGCAGATAAACAAATTCAAAGAATAAAAGATGATTTAGGAAAGTTTATGCCTAAGGAAATCTTGGTGGGTGGAGATGTTGAAGTTTTAAAAGATTTATCTGCATTTATATCAGATAAGCTATCATCTAGCGTAGAAATGCTTGAAGATAAAGAATTTGATTTTAATGATTGCAAACAGCTCTTGCTTAGTCATTTTGGTAAAGAAAGTTTAAACGAGCTAGGCTTAGCCGATAAAGAAGAGACGGTTTCAAGTGTTGGTGCTTTATTAAAATATTTAAAACATACACAGAAAAAAGGTCTGGAACGTATTAATAATATTGAAATATATACTGATAAACAGTTTATGAGTTTAGATATAAATACCAGAAGAAACTTAGAGCTCGTTAAAACGATGATGAGTGGAGAAAAAAAGGGATCTTTATTATGGGTATTAGATAAAACAAAAACAGCTATGGGAAAACGCCTTATTAGAAGTTGGATAGAGATGCCTCTGTTGAATTGTACACATATTATAAAAAGACAAAATGCCGTTGAAGAATTAAATTCTGATCTTATGCTTAGAGGAAGCATAGCTGAAAATCTTGCAGAAGTATACGATTTAGGCAGATTAATGACTAGAATAGTTTATGGATCTGCCAATGGTAGAGATTTACGATCGCTATGTTCTACCATATTAAGTATTAGAAAAATAAAAAATCAGATAAAATATGTTAAATCTGAATTACTTAAAGAAGTATATACATTAATTGATAACCTTACTGACCTCGAACAGATTATAAACGATGCTATCTTGGAAGAACCACCTTTTTCGGTAAGGGAAGGTGGAATTATAAAGAAAGGTTTTAACAAAGAAATTGATTACCTAAACGACATAATGAGAAATGGTAAAGGGTATATAGCATCTATTGAATCTAGAGAAAGGGAAAAGACTAAAATTCCCAAATTAAAAATAGGATATAATAAGGTATTTGGATATTATATTGAGATCACTAATTCCTTTAAAGATAAAGTACCAGCAGATTACATAAGAAAACAAACGCTTTCAAACTGTGAAAGATACATAACACAAGAACTAAAAGATTTAGAAGGCAAGATACTTGGCGCAAAAGAAAAAGTTATTCAGTTAGAGTACGAAATATTTGATAGCATAAGAAAAAAAGTTGCAAATGAATTAGTAAGAATTGAAAATACGTCTAAAGCAATTTCAATTCTTGATGTGTTGTGTTCATTTTCTGAAGTATCTACAAAAAATAAATACTCTAGACCTGATATTAACTTAGAAGGAAAAATAGTTATAAAAGATGGTAGACACCCTGTTGTAGAAAGATTATTAGATGGCGCACCGTTTGTACCGAATGATGTTGTGTTAGATAGAGAAGAAAACAGAGTTAATATAATAACTGGACCTAATATGGCAGGTAAATCTACATATATGAGGCAAACTGCATTAATAGTATTAATGGCACAGATAGGATGTTTTGTTCCTGCTTCATCTGCGAATATTAGTATAGTAGACAGTATATTTACAAGAGTAGGCGCTTCAGATGACTTAGCTTCTGGGCAATCGACGTTTATGGTTGAAATGAGTGAGGTTGCACATATTTTAAAAAATGCTACTAAAGATAGCTTTTTAATTTTGGACGAAATAGGTAGAGGAACCTCAACATTTGATGGAATGAGTATAGCAAGGGCAGTTTTGGAGTATGTTGCAAATAAATCTAAATTAGGAGCAAAGACGTTATTTGCAACGCATTACCATGAATTAACAGAGCTTGAAGATTTATTGGATGGAGTTAAAAATTATAATATAGCAGTTAAAAAGCGTGGTGATGATATAACATTTCTAAGAAGAATTGTTCCTGGTGGTGCTGACGACAGCTATGGAATACAGGTAGCTAAATTAGCAGGGATACCTAATGCTGTCGTATCCAGAGCAAAACAAATACTTGTAGACTTGGAAAATTCTAATACGATCCCTAATAAAATTAATAAGAAAAAACAGGAACATGTAACAGAAAAAATAAACTATAATCAGGTTTCGTTAATGCCGTCATCATCTGAGTTAATATCACAAAAGATTAAAAATGTTGACATTAATACATTGACTCCAATAGAAGCAATGAATCTACTTTTTGAGATATCTAAGATGTTAGATTAAAATTTTGATTAGAAGGGGCGGATATATTTGGGTAAAATAAATGTCTTGGATAAACACGTATCTGAGCTTATAGCTGCTGGTGAAGTAGTTGAACGTCCTTCTTCTGTTGTTAAGGAATTAATAGAAAATTCTATTGATGCAGATGCTACATCTATAGAAATAGAGATAAAAAATGGTGGTATTTCTTATATAAGAATTTCAGATAATGGACAAGGCATGTTAAGAGAAGATGTTCCTAAAGCTTTTTTAAGGCATGCAACAAGCAAAGTGAAAAATAATGATGATTTAGAAAGTATTAAAACTCTAGGATTTAGAGGTGAAGCACTTGCATCTATTGCTGCTGTTTCAAAAGTTGAAATGATTACCAAATCTGAAGATGAATTGGCAGGCACTTGTTACAAAATAGAAGGTTCTGATGAAGTATCTATAGAGGATATAGGATGTCCTACAGGAACAACAATAATAATAAAAGATTTGTTTTATAATACTCCAGCTAGGATGAAATTTTTAAAAAAAGATGCATCAGAGGCAAGCTCAGTTTCGGCTATTGTAGATAGAATTGCATTGTCTCATCCTGATATATCATTTAAATTTATAAAGAATTCAAAAGAAGAACTTAATACCCCTGGGGACGGTAATATTAAATCGTGTATCTATTCAGTGTATGGAAAATCGTTTTCAGCCGGATTAATACCAGTTAAATATGAACTAAATAGTGTAAAGGTATATGGCTTTACTTGCGATACAAATTCTGCTAGACCTAATAGAAGCATGCAACACTTTTTTATAAATGGAAGATATGTAAAAAGCAAAACAATGATGGTTGCTCTGGAACAAGCGTATAAAGGTTCTATTATGGTAG
>CAKSUE010000110.1 GCA_934501135.1 uncultured Eubacteriales bacterium
GGATACGCTTGTGCAACTATTTTTCCATCATTAAATATTATTATGAATATAGCTAATTGTAAAAGAAGAACAGTTAAAATAAAGCCCGGATTTGATGAAAAGGAATCTGAAATAGAATTTTTAATAAAGTTTCACATTAAGCCTATATTTGCAATAAGTACATTAATTATTGCGGCTTTTAAATATATTAAGTGGGTAATAAAAACAAAACTAAAGGAAAGTAATTAAGGGGCGATTTTATGAGTAATGGATCAATTGAAAATTTAATGGGAACAACAATAGAAAAAATAAGAGAGATGGTAGATGCTAATACAGTTATGGGTGATCCTATAACTACTGCAGACGGAACGGTGTTAATCCCTATATCTAAAATTTCCTATGGATTTGCCTCTGGAGGGGCAGATGTACCAACTAAAAAATCAGATAGTAAAGGAGCTTTTGGCGGTGGAGCAGGTGCAGGTGTAACTGTTGTTCCTGTTGCATTTATAGTGATAAAAGATGGCGAAGCTAAAATGCTTCAAATTCAAGCATATGAAGGTTCAGCTGATAGAATTATAGGCATGGCACCTGAGTTAATTGATAAAATTGCATCTGTGTTCAAAAAAGATAAATCTAAAAAAGTAAAATTATCAGCAACAGAAATTAAAGGTAATGATAATATAAAATTGGATTTAGAAGAATGTGATGACTAATATGATTTTATAAATTTTATTAATAGTTGAAAAATATCGTCTGCATATATTAGGTATCTTTTAAATAGATATACATAATAGGGCAGACGGTTGGCTTATTAATACAACCGTCTTAAAAGATAATGAATGGCGGTGTATTCGTGAAAAGAATGGCATTAATAGTATTTGTTATATCATTATTATTATCGAATATTGAGGCCTTCTCGGCCGATGATAATGTATCTGTTTCAGCAGATTCTGCTATACTTATTTGTAGCGACACAGGCAAAGTGCTTTATGCAAAAAATGAAAGAGAAAAAAGGCCAATGGCAAGTACCACTAAGATAATGACAGCTTTGCTTGCTCTTGAATACTCAGAGTCTGATAATAAAGATGTAACTATAACAGACGAAATGATAAGAACAGAAGGTTCATCTATGGGACTTATGCCGGGTTATGTTATATCGATTGAAAATATTGTTAAGGGAATGATGATGTGTTCAGGTAATGATGCAGCTAATACCTTAGCATATGCTGTCGCAGGATCTAAAGAAGAGTTTTCTAAACTGATGAATGAAAGAGCAATACAGCTTGGAATGAACGATACACATTTTGTAACACCATCTGGACTAGATGATGGGGACCACTATTCAACCGCATATGACATGGCTATCCTTGGAGCATATGCAATGGAGAATAAAGCATTTTCAAATATAGTGTCCCAGAAATCTATGAAAGTAAAATTTGTTAATCCGGGAGAAGTGAGGACATATAAAAATCACAATAGATTATTAAGTCTATACGATGGTTGCATTGGAATTAAAACAGGATTTACTAAAAAAGCTGGTAGATGTTTGGTTTCTTGTGCAGAAAGAGACGGTGCAAGGCTTGTTGCGGTTACCCTAAGAGCACCAAGTGATTGGGATGATCATCAGAAAATGTATGATTATGGATTTTCTAAGGTAAGAAATGTAGAGTTAAATGAAGAGGAAACCAGATTTTCTGTAAATGTAGTAGGGGCCTTAGATGAGCAAATTACTGTTAGTGGTTCGAAAACATCAGCAACAATACTTAATGAGGATTTGGAAAAGATTAAAAGAAGTGTGGAGCTACCTAGATTTGTCTATGCACCAATTACACAAGGTCAAGTGTTAGGGAGAATTGTTTATAGTATTGATGGTGAGATTATAGCGGTAAATAATTTGACTTCAACAAAAGATGAACCGCTTATTGAAAAAAAGAAAAGTTTTTTTGAAAGAATTTTTGGATTTTTAAAAAAATAATTTATATTATAAGGGGAGGCATAGGGGTATTTATACTATAATTTGTGCTATAGTATTATACTCGTTTAAATGAATAAGAAAAAGTTAGTAAGATTACAAAAAGTTTTAGCCGATTGCGGTGTGGCATCAAGAAGAAAATCTGAAGAGTTGATCGCAGAAGGCTTTGTAAAGGTTAATGGAATTAAAGCCAAAATAGGGGAGAAAGTTGACCCAATAAAGGATAAAGTTACAGTAAAGGGTAAAAGGATAGTTACCGCAGGAAAAAATTATTATGTAATGCTAAATAAACCACGGGGATATGTTTGCACTATGAGCGATGAGTTAGGAAGAAAATGTGTAAAAGATCTTGTTGCTGATTTTCCTGCACGTTTATATCCTGTTGGTAGATTAGATAAAGATTCAGAAGGATTGTTGTTTATGACAAATGATGGAGAATTCGCGAATAAAATAACACATCCTTCAAAACATATACCTAAAAAATATAGGGTAACCATTAAACCAACTATTACGGAAGAACAGCTTGATGAAATTAGAGTTGGTATGGAAATTGACGGTGTGAAAACTGCACCTGCAGAAGCATTTGTGATATCTAGAGAGAATGATAGGGTAGTTATAGAAATAGTTTTGCATGAAGGAAGAAATCGACAAATTAGAAATATGTGTGAAAAATTAGGTGTTGAAGTGGCAAGACTTAAGAGAATAGCAATTGGATCAGTAAAAATGGGAATGCTTCAAACAGGTAAATATAGAGAATTAAATGAAAAGGAATTGAATAAACTAGGCATTAAATAATTTAATGGAAGTGTTATAAATGTTAACTATTTTTCCATCTCCTGGTGAAAGCTATAGTAAGGACGTATTAGAAAAGTTTAAAATTGAAGGAAAAAAACAAGAAGTATTAGTAGCCAAAGAAAATGATGATATATTAGGATACATCGCTCTTTATATTGATGGATATAAAATATGTATTTTGGATATCTATTATATTAAAGAAAAATTTAAAAATGAAAAGGAAACAAATTATCTTATAGACTCTATGATAAGAGCTGTATCGTCATTTGCGTTAAATAGAAAAATATTTGTTATATATTCTAAAAATGAAAATTTGTTTTCTCTTTTAGAAAATTTTGGGTTCTCTAGAAATAATAATAAAATGGTTATTGATTTATCGAAAATTCTTTGCCAATGTAATAGATGTAAAGATAGTAAAAGCATGTAACATTGTTATTTTAGGGGAAACATGGTACACTATCAAGTAATGGTATTATAGTTTCATGTGAATGGAGGCTTGTTGACTGAGTATGGAGAATAAGTTTAGAAAAATTAAAGATATAAAAAATAATTCAGAACAATCTAAAGGGTACAAAAGATTAAGTGCTTTATTTGACGATGGAATTTTTAATGAATTAGATCCATTTGTGAAATCAGAAGATAATTATTCTGAGGTTATATCAGGATTTGGTTATGTAAATGGTTGTCCTGTTTATGCATTTTCACAAAATATTGATGCTAATGGTTCACCAATGTCTAAAACCCAAATTTCAAAAATATTAAAGGTTTATAAGATGTCTGAAAGAACAGGTGTTCCTGTTGTTGGTTTTTTTGATTCTATTGGCGCAAAGCTTAAAGAAGGAAATGCGATGCTTTCTTTATATGGTGAATTACTTCAAAGCTCAAACAACATTTCTGGTGTTGTTCCACAGATATCAGTAGTTTTAGGCAAGTGCTTCGGAACAAGCTCTATGATTGCAGCATCATCTGATATTTTAATAATGACAGAAGAGTCCCAACTTGGCTTAGATGTTAGTGGTAAGAATTCATCGGCAGAGTTTGTAAAAAAATCTGGAATTAGTCATATTACCACCAAAAACGAGGAAAACGCAATTGCTGAAGCAAGAAAGATAATTGAGATGTTGCCATCTAATAATCTAGAAACTCCAATTAGCTTTGAAAATATAGTTGAACCACCCAACACGCAGATAAGTACGAATTTAGATATTATTAAAGTTTTTGATAGCAATAGTTTTATAG
>CAKSUE010000111.1 GCA_934501135.1 uncultured Eubacteriales bacterium
CTGTTATAAAATTCATCGTAATTCTGTTTTGACGCCAATGTAATTACAGGATTTTCAGGCGTATATGTTTGTATAATAGCCCTGCCTGTATACTCTCCTCTTCCTGCTCTTCCAACAACTTGAGTTAAAAGAGAAAAGGTTCTTTCGTAACTTCTAAAATCATTACTATATAGAGACTGATCTGCAGATAATACTCCAACTAATGTTACATTATCGAAATCTAATCCTTTTGCCACCATTTGGGTTCCTATCATTATATCATATTTTCCCTCTGAAAATAATTTAAATTTTTTATCATGAGAAAATTTAGTCATAGTTGTATCTGCATCCATTCTAAGGATTCTAGCTTCAGGTATAATTTTTTGCAGATCTTCTTCAATCTTCTGGGTCCCAAATCCTAAACAACGAATCTCATTTTCATGACAATTGGGACATTCATTTGTAAACTCCACTGAATATCCACAATAATGGCACATCAGCCTTCCATTTGCAGAATGATATGTAAGTGAAATGCTACAATTAGGGCAAGTTAAAACCTCGTTACATGCTCTGCAAGACACAAATGTGTTATATCCTCTGCGATTCATTAAAATTATAGACTGCCTATTATCTTTAATATTTTTTATAAGTTCTTTAATTAAAACATCACTAAAAGCACTATTATTTCCCTTATCCAGCTCCTCATTTAGATCTACTATTTTAACATTTGGAAGATTTGCTTGTCCATATCTTTTGTTTATTGTATTAAGACTATATCTATTAGCAAGTGCCATATAATAGCTTTCAACTGATGGAGTCGCTGATGCTAATACTAAAAGAGCATTATTACTATTACATCTAAATTTCGCAATATCTCTTGCATGAAACCTAGGAGAAGAATCAGATTTATATGTGTACTCCTGCTCCTCGTCCATAATAATTAATCCAAGATTATCAAATGGAGCAAATGCCGCTGAACGTGTACCAATCGCAATATCAGCATCACCTTTTTTCACGCGTTTCCATTCATCAGCTCTTTCTCCAACTGATAATCCACTATGAAATACTGCTACCTTTTCTCCAAATCTTTGGTGAAACTGTCTTATCAATGAAGATGTGAGAGCAATTTCTGGAACCATAACAATTATACCTTTTTTATCATTTCTTACAGCTTCAATTAATTTCATAAAAACAGAAGTTTTTCCGCTTCCTGTAACACCATACAACAAAGAAACAGCATAGCTATCTTTTTTGTATTCTTTATAAAGATTGTTAAATGCTGTTTGCTGCTCATAAGACAACACGATATCTTCTTTATTATAAAGTTTATCTATATTTTTATATGGATTTCTATACACTTCATTTTCAAAATAATATGCAACACCTTTTTTTACAAGTGAATCTACAACTGATGCAGTTACTCCTGTATAATAACAAATCTCTTTAACAGAGATTTCAGAACATATTTTTATAGCATCATACACTTGTTTTTGCTTTTTAGTTAACTTTAAATCCAAGTTTTCTGCTTTTCCTATGTCTGTAATTGCAACCATTTTTATTGATACATCTGATATTTTTCTTACAGAATCTTCTTTTTGCAGTATAAGTCCCAGCTTTTTTAGTTTTGAAATTTCTTTATCTAAACTATCAATTGACGTCTTCAATTGTAACTTTTTATAACTTATAAATTTATCTTCTTCTTTTAAGACTTTAACTATATTAGCCTCGTTATCATTTAATTTAAATTCTTCCAAACAGTTTATATTATCAGAAAGCTTATAATAGCTAACCATTTTTCTATTTATACCAGATGGAATCAATGTCCTAACAGCATCAAATAAAGTACAATAATACCTTTTTTTCATCCATCTCACTAAAGAAATCATTTCAACACTAAGAAGCGGTGCCTTATCAAGCACCGCATAAATTGGTTTTATTCTTTCATTTGAATTTCCTGAAACAATTTCAAAAACTATTCCATGTTTTTTTTTGTTTCCAATTCCAAAAGGAACCAAGACTCTTGAGCCTACTAAATTTTCCGTGTCAAAATTTTTAGGTATTATATAATCAAACTCCATATCAAAATGATATAATGTGCCCTCTACTGCTACTTTCGCTATTCTTAGCATACTATATTAACCTTAATCATTTACATCTGGTTCTAAAATTGAATACTTATGTTCTTTAAAGTCTTCAATTGCAATATTAACTGGTTTTTCAACTAATATTTCTCCTGTTTCTTCCGCTTTGCTAACTATTTGTCTTGCTCTTTTAGCTACAGCAATTACAAGTGAGTATCTACTTTTTCTACCTGAAATCATATCATCAATTGATGGTCTATGCATCCTTAAGCACCTCTTCTATAATATTAATTTTTCTATAGGATCTCATTTTTTCACTTATTATTATATTATATATATCATTCGCACACTGTTCAACTGTATCGTTTACTACTATATAATCATAATCTTTAGCTGAACCGATTTCTTCTTTAGCAATGTTCAAACGCTTCTCTATAATCATATCCGACTCCGTAGCTCTACTCTTAAGCCTAGTTTTAAGTTCTTTTAGTGAAGGGGGGATAATAAATATGCTTACTGCATCAGCGCATTTTTTCATAACTTGTGCGCCTCCCTTAACTTCAATTTCAAGAACAACATCCTTGCCTTTATGCAGCCATTTTTCAACTTGATCACACGGTGTACCATAATAATTGCCACAATACTCTGCATGTTCCAACATACCATTTTGAGATAATAATTGAACAAATTCAGCCTTTGATATAAAATAATAATCTTCACCATCTACTTCACCTTCTCTGGGAGATCTTGTAGTGGCAGAAGTAGATATTCTAATATTTTTATCCTTTGCAAGCAAATTATTCAAAACCGTATCCTTACCCGCACCAGATGGACCTGAGAGAACAACTAATAAACCTTTATCATTCATTATTTTCTATTTCCTCCTCTTCAGATCCATCTTCTTTTCCATTAAGACGATTTCCTACTGTTTCTGGTTGAATAGCAGAAAGTATTATATGTCCACTGTCTGTAACAATTACAGCCCTTGTTTTTCTGCCACATGTAGCATCTATCAAATTTCCTCGCTCTTTTGATTCTTGAATCATACGTTTAATAGGTGCAGATTCAGGGCTCACTATAGCCACCAGCCTATTGGCAGAAACCATATTTCCAAAACCTATATTAATAAGTTTCATTAGTTACATATCCCCCTAATAAGATATTATTCTATATTTTGAACTTGTTCGCGTATCTTTTCAATGTTCGCCTTTATATCTACAACCATATATGATATTTCTGTGTGGGCAGATTTTGATCCTATAGTATTAGCTTCTCTATTTAGCTCTTGTAATATAAAGTCCATTTTTCTTCCAACTTCACAATCGGATTCTAACATTGATTCCAACTGCGCTAAGTGACTTTTTAGTCTTACTATCTCTTCATCAATTGCTGTCTTATCTGCAAAAATTGCAACTTCTGTCATAATTCTCTGTTCATCAATATCATATCCAGACATTAATTCAACAATTCTTGTTTTGAGCCTTTTTTCATAATCAGAAACCATTAAAGGGGCTTTACTGGCAATCAAATCTACTATATTCATTATACTAAGCGATTTTGATTTTATGTCCGCTTGTAAACTTAGACCTTCTTTTTCTCGCATTAGTACTAACTTATCAAGAGCTTTTTCCGCAACAAATAAAACATCTTTTAAAATTTTATCTTCATCTAATTTTGAATTTCTTAACGTAAGTACATCTGGATACCTAGATATTGCAGTTACTGATATATCATCTTTAAGATTATATCTTTCCTTAAGTTCGTTAAGAGATTTGATATATTCCAATGCTAAGGGGTAATTAACTATAACCTCAACATTTTCTGTTTCAAAAGTTTGTATGCTTACAAAAGCTTCTACTTTTCCTCTAGAAATTTTTTTATTTACAAATTTTTTCAATTTATCTTCTAT
>CAKSUE010000112.1 GCA_934501135.1 uncultured Eubacteriales bacterium
CATTAGCCTGGTTACTTACCTTTGTATAAAAATCCATAGTACTGAGCATTTCTATATAGGTATTTACAACTTTTTGAGCGTAGTTTAATTCATTTATATTGGTGGTTCCGTTTGAATTTGAGCTGTCAACATATAATTTTACTGATGTAGTATACATTGGTGTTATAAAAAACTTTGTAAAAATAAATGCTGATATTAAAAAAGCTAAACTTAATGAAATAATTAGCACTAAATTCTTTTTTAAAAGAAATAATATTTTTTTTAGGTCAATTTCCATTGATTCACACTCATTTCTTAAATTATTATGATAATATTATATAAGATAATATAAATAAAATCAAATATAGACTTATTTGTATAAAATATTTGTAATATATTTACAATATTAATAATATCGATTTTTATACAATAGCAATAATTGTAAGTTTTTATTAAACAAGTGCAAAATTATTATTCAAAAGTACTTACACTTTGAGTAATGAATTAATATATCGGTGTTATTTATAAAAGTTTTCAAAGATAATTATTATGAAATAAGTTTTATAATGATTTTAATAACTATAAAATAGAGTTATTAAAAAAGTCTTCAATATCTTTATCTTTTCTATAATTTTTAAGATTATTTATATTTTTAAAAATAGACCAGTTTTCAACATGTTTAATAATTTCTTTTGGCTTTGCAAGGTAGAAAGCGCTATTTGTATTTAGCGATAAGTATTTATCACATGAGTAAGATTCAAATGAACATCCAAAGTCAGGGTACCTAGCATCATCATTATGCACAAATCTTTTTATAAAAACTGTATTGTCTAACATATAAGAAGTCCAGCCGGAAGTATTGTTAGTTCCAAACTTAAAAGGATTTTTAATCTCGGAATCATGTTGAAAGGATATATATTTATTTCCAAGATAAAACCGTTTATCGTCAAACCTAGAATATGGCCATAAGGCTAATAATCTATTTGGAAAAAGTTCAGTGTCTTCATTACATTGAGGAACAATTAATATTCCATTTGGATTCATTAATGTACTTGCACAAATTGAAACCTTTTTAGATTCTTTTGATATATTTTGCACGCTGTGCAATATCATAAAATCGTTAGTTTCTGGTGCGAATAATGTTTCTATGCTTATTTTAAGATTTATTGGGTTATCGATTATTTGTGTAAATTTTACGCCATTGTTTGAAGGTGTATACACTACAGATTTCTCAAGAGAAGGAGATTCTGGAATAGTTTTTGGATTGAACCATAAATGATGTCCTAAATGCCCATGATTTCCTTCGTTACTATATAATAAGTTTTTGCCATTGATAAATCCAAAATAAATAATAAAGGGTCCCTTATCTATAGTAATATCAACTTTAATTATTTCATTGTTAATTGATATACATTTTCCATGTACTGGATGAGTAAATTCTGTGATTTCTATAGACAATTAAATTACCTCCTATGATATTATATTATTACAATTTTTTGAGATATATCCAATCCACATTTTTGAATATGTGGTGTTGATAGATTATAAAGGTCAGAAGATACTTGTTCTAAATCGAATATTTTTTTTGCATTTTTATTTAAACTATTAACGTCTGATTTTTTTGTTATGATAGGCAACTTAGAATTATTTTTTAATTCTTTTAACAAATGCTTTCCTCTATTATTAAAGCCTAATATTCTAATATACGGAGGGCTGCTATATACATCTTCTCTATTTATACCTAAAAATGCGAATAAGATGATTCGTCTTATTCTAGACAATGTATATCTTTTTGTTTTGATTAGTGAATATAACTCCTCTAAAGATGTTGAAAGCCTGATTGATTTAAATATTCTGTTTTCAAGTCCTTCAGATACATCACATATATTTTTTAGCTCTTCTTTTTTCGTTTTTCTCAATTTTGCTAATATAGCAGTCTGTATAGAATAAATATTTGCTGGAGCTTTCTGCTCCTGAATATTTTCATTTATTATCTTAAAGACAGATCTTGGAACTAATTCAGAAAAATCTTCGTTGTTATATATTAATTGTCTCACATATGAAGCACTGGGAAGGTAACTATTTATGTGATTTTCATCATGTGAACTACCGATTCTTTTAATCGCAATAGGTTTTATGTTAGACTTAATATTATTTAGTGACTTTATATATTCTATGGCTAAAATATTATTGGGGGATTTAAATATATCTGATAGCTTGCTATTTTCCCTCTCTTCCGTAAATTGCCTTACGACATTCTCGCGTGCTTTAGGGAAACTAACTCCATTTTTTAGCTCCTTGAGAATTTCCAATTTAATATTATTGTCACATATTATTTCTGCTGCCTTTTTAAGTAAATGAATTTCGGCGCTTTCGCATCCAAAACTGAGTGTATTTACACATCCCAAACTATCTGCGATTTTAACAGCAGCACTTGCAAAAAATTCGGCTGATGCTATTGACCAAACCACAGGAATTTCTACAACTAAATCCACACCAGACAACAAAGCCATTTTAGCCCGCTCGTGTTTCGATATTATTGCAAGGTCACCTCGTTGAACAAAATTACCGCTCATTATAGCAATAACATGTGTAGCTCCGTGTTTCCTTGTTTCTTTTATATGATATGCATGTCCATTATGGAAAGGATTGTATTCACTTATTATTGCTGAAACATTCATTTATACTTCTCCATAATTAAATTATTAAGGGTATTGAAAATATAATATTATTATAATATTATAATATAAAATAGTTTATTAATTATAAAGTAAAAATATTATTTTGTAAAGTTTAGGGGGAATTTAAATGAAAATTCTCGTTATAAATGCGGGAAGTTCTTCATTGAAGTATCAGCTTATAGATATGGAAAATGAACATGTTTTAGCAAAAGGAAATTGTGAAAGAATAGGCATTGATGGTGGAATAGTAACTTATAAATTACCAGATGGCTGCTCAAAAGAGATTAATGTTAATATGAATAATCATACAGAAGCATTTATGCAGGTAAAAGATATGCTTCTTGATAATGAGATAGGAGTAATTAGTAATTTATCTGAGGTATCAGCAATTGGACATCGCATTGTTCAAGGTGGTGCTTTGTTTAGTAAATCTGTTTTGGTTAATGAGAAGGTAATTGAGGGAATAGAGAGTCTAATACCTCTTGCTCCATTGCATAATAGTGCTCATGTTCAAGGTATCAGAGCATGTATTGATGTTTTTGGAGATAAAGTTCCTCAAGTTGTTGTATTTGATACAGCATTTCATTCTACTATGCCACCAAAGGCTTACATGTTTGCTGTTCCTTATGAATATTATGAAAAGTATAATATAAGAAAATATGGATTCCATGGAACATCACATAGATATGTTAGTAAAAGATGTGCTTCATTAATGAATAAAGATATAAAAGATATTAAGATGATTACATGCCACTTAGGAAATGGTTCATCAATTTCAGCAATAGATTCAGGCAAAGTTGTAGATACAAGCATGGGGTTAACCCCACTTGGAGGTTTTATGATGGGGACCAGAAGTGGTTCATTAGATCCTTCTGTTGTAACATTTATAGCAGAAAAGGAAAACATAGGCCCAAAAGATATGAGTGACCTACTTAATAAAAAGTCTGGTTTATTAGGGATTTCAGGTGTATCAAATGATGACAGAGATATTGGTGAAGCGATTAAAAATGGAAATGAAAGGGCAAAATTAGCACATGATATGCTTGAATATCAAATAACAAAGTTTATTGGTGGATATGTAGCGGCGTTAAAAGGTTGCGATGCTATTGTATTTACGGCTGGGATAGGTGAGAATCAGTCAAGCCACAGACAAGTGGTATGTGATAACTTATCATATATGGGAGTTAAGGTTGATCCAAAACTAAATAGTATAATGATTAGAGGAAAAGAAGGAAAAATTTCAACACCTGATTCAAAGGTTGATGTGTATGTTATTCCAACC